>CAZIFP010000035.1:0-15377 GCA_964538105.1 uncultured Bifidobacteriaceae bacterium | reverse complement strand
CCGCAATTTTCTCGTTCAGCTTTTTGATTTCCAAAATCTGTTCGCGCAGCCGTTTTGCATCCAGGCCGTTCGCCTGATACGACGCTTTTGAGTGATCCGTGATCGCCCAGTATTCCAGACCCAAGTCTTCCATGTAGGCCGCGATTTCTTCCAGCGTGTTATGCCCGTCGCTCCAATTGGAATGGTTGTGCAGCGCGCCCTTCAAATCCGTCCATTCAACCAGACGTGGCAAATCGTTTTTCTCTGCCGCCAAAAATTCACCATGATCCTCGCGCAGTTCCGGCGGCACAAAAACCAGATCCAGCTTCTGAAAAATCTCCGCCTCGTCTGCGCACGCCACGAGCAGTTTTGGGTCGCGCGTTTCCTCCTTGGATTTGAACAATCCATATTCATTCAGCCGCAGGCCGCGCTGGATGGCGCGCTGCCGCATGACGATGTTGTGCTCCTTGCTGCCGGTAAAATACGCCAGCGCAAACGGAAATTCGGCGTCGCTCACCACACGCAAATCACACTGGATGCCGCCCTCCAGAATCACGCTCGCCTTGGTTTCGCCTTTCGCGAGCACCTTGACGATGCCCGGTTGCGACACAAAAAACTCAATGACATCAATGGGTTTCTTCGACGACGCCAGCAAATCAATGTCACCGATGACTTCCTTGAACCGCCGCAAACTTCCCGCCGGACTACAACGGATTACGTTGGGATGTTCGCGCAGATTTTCCAGCAACGGCTCGGCCGCCAGCCACGCGTCGCCCAGCAAATGTTTGCTCGCGTAGGTGCGTTTGCGCGCGATGCCCTCCAAAATGTTCGCCTGCGTCTTCTCGCCAAAGCCATCGAGTTCGGCGACCTTGCCGGATTTGCAAGCCGCTTCCAGCTTCTCAATCGAATCCACACCGAGCTTTTTGTTCAGCGCCTGGATTTTTTTTGGACCCAGCCCGGAAATCTCCAGCATTTCAATCAAGCCCGGCGGAATGGAAGCCTTCAACTCCTCGTAGTATTTCAATTTCCCCGTCTCGACCAGTTCCGTGATTTTCTGTTCCAGAGCCTCGCCAATACCTTTGATTTCGCCCAGCCGCCTTTCGGCGACGAGTTTCGCCAGAGGCTCATTCAAACCTTCAATCGTCCGCGCGCCGTTCGCATAAGCCCGCGTCTTGAACGGGTTTTCGCCCTTCAATTCGAGCAGCGTGCCGATCTCCACCAAAATTTCCGCCACTTTTTCTTTGTCCATGCACCAAATATAATTTCAAAATCCGGAGTTCAAAGTTATTTCCACGCTTGGACGACGACGGCACCGGTGCTAGATTGTCTTGAAATTGCGATGATTTTTCCGGCCACCACCCGTCCGCTCCGCCGCGATGCGTTCACGCTGATCGAACTGCTGGTCGTCATCGCGATCATCGCCATCTTGGCTGCGGTGCTGCTGCCGGCGCTTTCCCACGCCAAGGCGCAGGCTTACCGGGCGCAGTGCTTGAACAATCTCCGGCAACTTTCGCTCGCCTGGCATCTTTATTCCGGTGACAGCGCCGAACGGCTGGTATCCAACGGCTACAGCACTGACCCGACCAAAAAAACCTGGGTGGCGGGCGACTGGCACAACAATAATCAGGCTTTTGGCAACACCGGCTATTTGACTGATCCGCAATTCGCCCTGTTTGCCGATTACCTGAAGGTTGCCGCCATTTACCGCTGTCCCGCCGACCGGAGCACGCTGAACGTCGGCGGCAGTTTTATTCCGCGCGTGCGCACTTATTCGCTCAACTCGTATTTGAACTGGCAATATGGAGTCATGACTGACAATGACCCGGCTTACATTAGTTTCTCAAAAACGTCCGATGTTGAATCGCATCATCCCAGCGACCTTTTTACTTTTATTGACACGTCTCCGGTCAGCGTCTGTTATCCGGCGTTTGATGTTCAGATGATCTCGTATCAGTTTTTCCATCGCCCGTCCGTGGAGCACAACCATTCTGGAACCGTGGCATTTGGCGACGGCCATGTTGAATCGCATCGCTGGATTAGTTCGCAGACCTGGGATTTGGCCCACACCGTTACCGCCACCGGCCCGTCGCCGGATCCCAACTGGCTGCATTCCGGCGGCGGCGATGGCGACCACATCCGGATCATCTCCGGCACGAACCCAGACCTGGTCTGGCTGCAACAGCACGCCACCGTGCTGAAATAATGTTACACCATCGCCGCGAAAATTTTTATGAAGTCATTCCGAGAACTCCCCGTCGCGCTCACCATCGCCGGCTCCGACAGCGGCGGTGGTGCGGGCATCCAGGCCGATTTGAAAACCTTCGCCGCGTTCGGTGTTCACGGTACGAGCACCATCGCCTGCCTCACCGCGCAAAATCCCCGGCGGGTTTTGGCGGTGGAGCCATGCTCGCCCAAAATGCTGCGGAAACAAATTGAGGCCGTGTTTGAAGAACTGAAGCCGGCGGCGGTGAAAACCGGAATGCTGTTCTCGGCGGCGAATATTGAGATGGTCGCAAAATTCTTCCGAAATCCGAAATCCGAAATCCGAAATCCGAAATTGGTGGTTGATCCGGTGATGGTTTCCACCAGCGGCGCGCGGCTGCTGCAGCCGGCGGCGGAAAAAATCCTGCGCGACAAGCTGCTGCCGCTGGCCGCGCTCGTCACGCCAAACCTGGACGAGGCGGAAATCCTGGCGGAACAGAAATTTTCCGCGCCCGAAGACTTGCGTTCCGGCGCGCGCGAAATTCATTCCCGCTTCGGCTGCGCGGTCTTGGTGAAGGGCGGCCATCTGAAAAATTCCCGCGCGGCGATTGACGTTTTCTTTGACGGCGAAACCGAACTACTGCTGTCCGCGCCGTTTATCAAAGGCGTTTCCACGCACGGCACCGGCTGCACTTATTCCGCCGCGATTTGCGCCGCGCTGGCGCTCGGCCACGAGCTGCCGCACGCGGTGGAGATCGGCAAAAATTTCATCACGACGGCGATTGCCAACAGCCACCGCATCGGAAAGCACTTCGCGCTGGGAAATTTTCCGCTTAAAGATTCGGCCAGCTTAACTGGTAAAACTGGGCGGGATTCGTCGCGTTCAGAAAAATGTAATTGCTGCCGTTCGCGATGACGGGCACCGGAAGATTGTTCGTCGTCCAGACGGCGGCCGGCGTCAAATCGGCCGTGGCTTCGACGAAAAATCCGGCGGGAAAAACCGGCCAGGCGAGCGTCACGTTCGTTTCCGTGGCGGCGATGTTCAGCGACTGCGAGAAAAAGGTCCACGCCAGCGCGTAGGTTTCATTAGTGGTGACGGTCGTTCCGCCGTGCTTCAAAACCTGCAAGTCATACCGGCCTTGGGGCAATTGCGGCAGCCAGAGATGCTTGACGTTGTCCACGAGGCTCGTGCTGCACGCAACGAGATTGCTCGAAATCGCGTCATATAAAAACAAATCCAGATTGTTGATATTGGTTTTGTTGTTGTGGCGGTTCCAAACCAGGGTGGCTGCGGCGGTGAACAGGGCATTGTTCAGGCCGTTCGTGACGTTGAAATAATAATGTTTCACGCTGTCGGTGGTGGCGCTGCTCATATTGGTGTTAAAATCCCAGCCGCTCAACCCGCCGACGGTTCCGGCCGCGCCGGTCGGCAGGTGCGGGCTGTTGGTGATGACGCTGACGGACGCGATGTAACCCTGTTTGCCGCCTGCGAGCTGTTCGTAGGAATTGAAAACATTCAACACGCCCGCGCCGTAGTGGGCGTCCAGCGGCGAGGGGGAAATATTTGTCCAGCCAGCCGGCTTGACGGCGCCGTTCAACAACAGCGCCTTCACCGTGCGCATGTCGGCGGCGGAATTGGTGTCGCTCCCGCCATCGCCGCGCAATCCGGCCTGAATCAAGACCGCCGCCGCGCCCGCGACATAAGGCGTGGAAAAACTGGTCTCGCCACCGGGCGCGACGATGTCGGGCTTGGCGCGGCCGTTGTCCAACGTCGGCCCGATGCTGGAATTGCCGTCGGAATCACCGACGCCAATGCAATTATAACTTGTGCCCGGCGGGCTGACCGATCCGCCGTTGTTGACCGCCGAGACAAAAAGCGTGTTATGGCTGGCGGCGTAATTGTCATACTTGGTATCAATTTGTTGCTGGTCGCTGACGGAGAGATAATTGGTAGGCGTGGGGATGTTGGTGGACACATTGCCAAACGTGAAGCTTTGATTGACCACCAGATCGTTGGTGTTGGCCGGCGCAGGCGGAAAGATGATGTTGTCGTAAAAATAATTGGCGTCGTAATTGTCCACATGCGCGATGTTTGTGGCGACACCGCTGGTGAAGCCGTAAAAATTTCCCGCCACACTGTCCGCGTGGCTGGATTCGGAACTCAAGGAATTCGGGAAGCTGGTGGTCGAACCAGCCGCGGAAATGTAGGTGATAAACCCTGCGGGCCGGCCGCCGGGATTGACTTCCCAATTGGTGACCTGATCATAACCCGCCTCCGGCTGCGCCACGCGGATGCCGGAGCCGTTCAAGTTGGTTGTCACCGACTGCAACAGCGTGACGCCAATGGTGTTGAGATTTTGCGCTTGCGCCACCGTGCCAATACAAACCGCCAGCGCAAATAATAGAAATACGAATACATTTCGCCCCGGCAAATCCTTCATAATATGATGCGGCAAACGATAACCCATCCGGCGCAGAAATCCAGAGCCGCACCTGAATAATCCTGTTTAATTTCGCCGGTTCCGGTAGTTTTACAGCGATGTCCGACACGCTGGTTGTTAACGAAATCTATTTGAGCCTGCAAGGTGAAAGCACCTTCGCCGGGCTGCCGTGCATTTTCATCCGGCTCACCGCCTGCGATCTCCGCTGCTCGTATTGCGACACCGCCTACGCCTTCACCGAAGGCAAAAAGAAAGCACTCGCGGAAATTCTGGCGGAAGTGCAGCGGCAAGCCGCGCCATTTGCAAATCCGCAATCCGCAGTCCGCAATTCGCAATTGCCCTTGGTTGAACTGACCGGCGGCGAACCCCTGCTCCAGAAAAATTCCCTGCCGCTGATGAAAGCGCTCTGCGACGACGGCTTCACGGTTTTGATCGAAACCAGCGGCGCGCATGACATTTCCAAAATTGATCCGCGCGTCCGCCGCATCATGGATTTGAAATGCCCGTCCAGCGGTGAGGTCGCGCGCAACCGGTCTGAAAACATTGCGCACCTGAAAGCCACCGACGAAATCAAATTCGTCATCGGCACGCGGGAGGATTATGATTGGGCCAAGCTGCAAATTGTCGAGCACCAGCTTGCTTCCGTCTGCCCGCTGCTGTTTTCCTTGGTGCATCCGCTCACGCCGGCGCAGCAGAACAAGGTCTTGAAAAAAGTTCCCGACAGGCACACGCCGATTTCGCGAAAGGATTTGGCGGAAAAAATCATCGCGGACGCGCTGCCGGTGCGCTTCCAAATCCAGCAGCACAAAATCATCTGGCCGCCGGAACAGCGCGGCGTTTAGCAATTTACGATTTACGATTGCCGATTTACGATTGGCAAAACTGTGGTGCGTCAATCGTAAATCGAAAATCGCAAATTTGTGACGAAAACAAAAAAAAGCCTGCAATTGCTTCGCAATTTCGAGTCGAGGAACATCACCTTCATTGAGGAAGATGGCTCGTGGCCGATTGTCTGGGAACGCGCCCAAAGCGTTCACGTCTGGGACGCGGAAGGCAAAAAATATCTGGATTTGACCGCCGCCTTCGGTGTCGCCGCCGCCGGACATGCAAATCCGAACGTCGTCAAGGCCGGGCAAAAGCAGATGGCCAAACTGCTGCACGCGATGGGCGACGTGCATCCGCATGCGCTCAAAGCAAAGTTGGCGCAAAAATTAAGCGAAATCACTTTTGAACGCTGGGCGAAGACAAATCGGAAATCGGAAATCGGAAATCGGAAATTCGGGAAGGTCATCTTTTCCAACTCCGGTTTTGAAGCGGTCGAATCAGCGTTGAAAACCGCGACGCTCGCCACCGGCAAGCGCGGCGTCATTGCATTTGAAGGCGCGTATCATGGACTTGGTTACGGCGCGCTCAACGCCACGCACCGTGAATATTTCCGCAGTCCATTCCGTTCGCAACTGCCCGAGTTTGCCCTGTTCGTAAAATTTCCGAAGCTGCCGGAAGAACTTGCTGAATTGGAAAACGATATTCGACAGATTTTCCGGCGCGAGAAAATCGGCGCAATCCTCGCCGAACCGGTTCAGGCGCGCGGCGGCATCAACGTTCCGCCGCCAGATTTTCTGCCACTGCTCCGAAAACTTTGCGACGAATACGGCGCTCTGCTTATCCTCGACGAAATCTACACCGGCTTCGGCCGCACCGGAAAATGGTTTGCGTGCGAACACAGCGGCGTGATTCCCGATTTGATCTGCCTCGGCAAGGCGCTCACCGGCGGTTTTCCACTTTCCGCCTGTGTCGGCCGCGCCGATTTGATGGACGCCGCGTGGCCCGCCTCGACCGGCGAGGCGATCCACACCAGCACGTTCCTGGGCCATCCCGTCGGCTGCGCGATGGCGCTGGCGCAAATTTCCGAAATCCGCCGGCTCAAGCTGTGTGAACGCAGCGCCGCTCTCGGCAAATTCTTGTTGAACCAACTCACTCGAATTCAAAATTCAAAATTCAAAATTCAAAATTCCGCGCGCGGCCTCGGCTTGATGGCCGGCTTGGAATTGAATCTGCCGAATGGCAAGCCGGCGACGGAACTGGCGTTGAAGACAATCAAATCGCTGTTGCATCGCGGCTACATTTTCCTGCCGGAAGGAGAGTTTGCCAACGTCATCAGCGTCACACCGCCGCTGACGATCACGAAAGCACAGCTCGCGGAAGCCGTTGACTCGCTTCAAATAGTTTTCAGCCAAGCATGAAACACTATCAGACCGTGTCGCGCGAAGAACGCGAATCAGGCGAAGGGCTTTCACCTTCGCAACCTTCGTGTTCTTCGCGCGACATTTTTGTTGTTAGATCCGAATTTCATCCGTGGCCGGAAAAACCATGACCCTCACCGAAATGCGTTCGTTGCTGGCGAAGCGCGACATTCAACTGACGCGCTCGCTCGGCCAGAATTTTCTCCACGACGGTAACCAGCTCCGCCGCATCGTGGACGCGGCGGAAATTTCGCCGACGGACAAAATTCTCGAAATCGGGCCGGGGCTGGGACCGCTGACCGAATTGCTTTTGGAAAAGGCCGGTGAAGTTTTGGCGATCGAGCTGGACGCGCGGCTGGTGGATTTTTTGTGCGAACGGTTCGGCACAAAAAAACGGGACGACAATTTGCTGACAGCCGCACTGATGGGTTCGGCGGAAGAAAAATCCGAACCGAACGAAAGTGCGGAGTTCCATCTGCTGCACGACGACGCGCTGGCTTTTCTCAAACGCGAGCCGCGCGACTGGAGCGATTGGAAGCTCGTGGCCAACCTGCCGTATTCCGTCGCCTCGCCGATTCTGGTGGAACTCGCCGCCGGCCCGCGCGCGCCGAAGCTGATCGTCGCCACGCTGCAACTGGAAGTCGCGAAGCGGCTGATGGCGCAGGCGGACGACGACGATTACGGCATTCTGACGCTGCTGGTGCAGCTTGATTTTGAACCACGCGGCAGCTTCAAGATTCCGCCGGAATGTTTTTTCCCGTCGCCGGACGTGGATTCCGCGTGCGTGTGCCTGGTGCGCCGCGCGACGACGCTGCTGCCGGAAAATCTCCGCCCGGCTTTCGTAAAAATCGTCAAGCGCGGCTTCTCGCAACGGCGCAAGATGATGCTGAAACTGTTGAAACAGGATTGGGCGACGGACAAACTGGCGTCCGCGTTTGAAGAATTAAAAATCTCGCCGCAGGAACGCGCGGAGAAATTGAGCCTGGAACAATTCGTGGCGTTGACGAGAAAACTTTTTTAGCCACGGATGAAACACAGAAACGACAACAGTGACCCGAACTTGACACCCGCAACACAATTCCAGAGAGTTGCATCGTAAATGAAAAACAATCCGCTTCCACGGTTGGATCAACGGCCCGATTTGCGGGAACTGCTATTGCCGCATTGTCGGCTTGCACTTGGAGAGATTTGGGCTGACCCGGTTTCTGGACACAAGATTGGCTGTTTTGATGCCGCGAATTCTCAAGAGGTTTCCAAATTGATGGAGGGCGACAGAGCAAGTTTGGCGATTCACGATCCACCATATAATCTTGTCGCGCTTCAAGAGGGGGGCGTTGGCGAGTTTATCGAATGGTGCAAGCAGTGGGTAACCGGTATTATTCAGAAGGACAACATCGCGGCAATGTTGGAGAAGGGCAGCTTCATGTCAGGCGAGACAATATGAAGGAATTTGCCAAGTATGAATCCCGTTCCAACGAACTTCTAAAAGCTATACGCAACGCATACAAACGGCAGCACTCGTAAATTCATCTAATTTTTCCTTTCATGCCCAAAGAAATTTTTGACATCGTCAACGAGCGCGACGAGGTGGTCGGGCAGAACACGCGGCGCGAGGTGCACCGGCTGGGCTTGAAGCATCGCGCGGTGCATGTGCTGGTGTTCAATGCGCGCGGCGAGATTTTTCTCCAGAAGCGTTCGATGCAAAAGGACATCGCCGCCGGCAATTGGGATTCGTCGGCGTCCGGCCATCTGGACAGCGGCGAGGATTATGACGCCTGCGCAGTGCGCGAAGTGCGCGAGGAGATCGGCCTGCGTCTGTCGCAACCGCCACAGCGGCTGTTCAAGATTGACGCGCGCCAGGAGACGGGCTGGGAGTTCTGCTGGATTTACCGTTGCGAAAGCGAAGGGCCGTTTACGCTGCATCCCAATGAAATCGAGACGGGCGCGTGGTTCGCGCCGGACGCGGTAACGAAGTGGGTGGACGAGCAGCCGCAGGATTTCGCGAGTGCGTTTGTGCTGATCTGGAAAATGTTTTTGACCGCCAAGTTGCCAAGTTGACTTTACTTGCGGCGAAAATGGGGTAGTTATTTCCCATGCAAAATTATTTCGTTCCGATTGTGGTGGAGCAGACCGGTCGCGGTGAGCGGAGCTGGGACATTTATTCCCGCCTGCTGGTGGACCGCATTCTTTTTCTCGGCACGCCGGTGGATGACACGGTGGCAAACGTCGTCATCGCGCAGCTTTTGTTCCTGCAGATGGCCGATCCGAAAAAGGACATCCATCTCTACATCAATTCGCCCGGCGGCAGCGTCACGGCGGGGCTGGCGATCTACGACACGATCCAATACATGACCTGCGACGTGAACACCTATTGCGTCGGGCAGGCGGCGAGCATGGGCGCGGTGCTGCTGGCGGCGGGCACGAAGGGCAAGCGTTACGCGCTGCCGAATTCCAACGTCATGATCCATCAGGTGCTCGGCGGCGCGGAAGGCCAGGCCAGCGATGTGGAAATCCGCGTGAAGCACATGCTCAAGCTCAAGCAGACGCTGAACGCCATCCTCTCGAAGCACACGGGCAAGCCGGTGGAACAGGTGGAGAAGGACTGCGACCGCGACAATTTCATGTCTGCCGACGAAGCGAAAGCTTACGGCCTCGTGGATCACGTCGTGCAATCGCGGAGGGAAATTCCGGGCGTGGAGAAAAGTTCTGTGGTTGTGTGAAAACCAAATTGATTTAGCTGCGGGATTTCAGCGCGCAAAAATCTGGCGGATGACGTCCTCAATCGGCACTTCCTGGATGTCAATGTCGCTCACCGGCAATTCGTCCAGCAACGCCTTGCACGCCGCGATGACGCGGTCGCGCTTGACCTTGAGCGTGATGGCGTCGGGAGTTTTTTCAACGACCTCACCGTAATGCGCCAGTTTTTCCGCCGGATATTCGTTCGCCTTGTCGCATTGAATGGTGACGAATTTGAAGTCAGCGAAGCGGTCCACGATTTCGCTTAACTTGCCGTCGAAGAAGATTTTTCCGTGGTCAATGATGATGACGCGCTCGCACAACGCCTGAATGTCGGCCATGTAATGGCTCGTGAGCAAAATCGTGGTCTTGCGCTCGGCGTTGTGGCGGCGGATGAAATCGCGGACGGTTTTCTGCGAAGTCACGTCCAAGCCGATGGTCGGCTCGTCGAGAAAAAGCACCTTCGGCTCGTGGAGCAGCGACGCGATGAGTTCCATCTTCATGCGTTCGCCGAGGGAAAGTTCGCGCACGCTCACGTTGAGCTTGTCTTTGACGGCGAGCATTTCGCTCATGTCGGCGACGGTGCGCTCGAAACGGTCGGCGGGAATGCCGTAAATTTTGGCGTTCAGCTCCAGCGATTCGCGCGCGGGCAAATCCCACCAGAGCTGGTTTTTCTGGCCGAGCAGCAGTGCGAACTGCCGGCGGTAGCCGTCGGCGCGTTCCCACGGCGTGTAGCCTAGAACCTTCGCCGTGCCGCTGGTCGGGTATAGCAGACCGGCGAGCATCTTGAGCGTGGTGGTCTTGCCCGCGCCGTTCGGGCCGAGAAATCCGACGAGTTCGCCGGGTTCAATCTGGAAGCTGACTTCATTGGCGGCCAGCGTCTGGTCGTATTGCCGGTGAAAAAGTCCCTTGACCGCGCCGGAAAATCCCGGCTGCTTTTTGTAAGTGCGGAAAGCTTTGGTAAGGTTGCTGACTTCGATGACAGGCATTGAAAAAGTTTTGAATTCTTAATTTAGAATTTTTAGTTTTCCGCGAAGATTAACTAAAAATTGAAAATCCAAAACTCAAAACTGATTTCACCGCATCAACTGCTTTTCAAGATAGTGGACGACTTGCCGGACGTTGGCGTCCACTTCCATGCGGTCTTTGACGAGGCGGCAGGCGTGCAACACCGTGCCGTGATCGCGTCCGCCGTAGGCTTCGCCGATGGTGTTGAGCGAGCTTTCGGTCATCTGGCGCGACAAATACATGGCGACCTGGCGCGGGAAGGCGATGTTTTCCGGGCGGCGCTTGCTGGTCATGTCGGCGAGACGGATGTCGTAATGTTCCGCCACTTTTTTCTGGATGACTTCAATGCTGATGGAAAAACGGCCTTCCTCGTGGAGAATTTCCCGCAGCAAGCCTTCAACGACTTCAATGGAAAGTTTCTTGCCGGTGAGCGAAGCGTAGGAAGCCACGCGGATGAGCGCGCCTTCGAGGCGGCGGACGTTGGTGCGGATGCGGTTCGCGAGAAAATCCAGCACGTCCTCCGGCAGCGTGACGCCCATGTTCTGCGCTTTCTTGTTGAGAATGGCGCGGCGCATCTCGATGTCCGGCGGCTGCAAATCCGTGACCAGTCCCCACTCGAAACGCGAGACGAGGCGGTGTTCGAGGCCCTGGATTTCGCTGGCCGGCCGGTCGCACGTCAGCACGATCTGCTTGTGGCCTTCGTGCAAGGCGTTAAAAGTGTGGAAAAATTCCTCCTGAATGCGTTCCTTGCCCGCGAGAAACTGGATGTCGTCAATCAGCAGCACGTCGGTCTGGCGGTATTTCTTGCGGAACTTGGCGAGCTGGTTGTTCTGGATGCCGTCAATATATTCGTTGGTGAACTTCTCGGATGACAGGTAGGCGACGCGCGCGCCTTTTTTGGTTGCCGAAACCTGCTGGCCGATGGCGTGCAGCAAATGCGTTTTGCCGAGACCGACACCGCCGTAAAGAAACAGCGGGTTGTAGGATTTGCCGGGCGCCTCGGCAACGGCCTTGGCGGCAGCGTAGGCGAAGTTGTTGTTATTGCCGACAACGAACGAGTCGAACGTGTTCTTGGGATTGAAATGGGTGTCGCCGTTGGCGGGCCGCTCGTGAATCACCGCCGGAGCTTTAACTTTCGTCGGCGCGGCGGCAACCGCGGCGGTCATCGGGGCCGTTCCGGACGCTGATTTGAATTTGATTTGCAACTGCCGGCCGGCGGCGATGGCCAGCGCATCCTGCAACAAACTCGAATAATTATCCTTGAGCCAGACCTCGCAAAATTCGTTCGCCGCTTCGAGCGTGACGTGATTTTGGTCAATGGCGCTGGCGCGCAGCGACGCGAACCACATGTTGAAGGTGTCGGCACTCAATTTGGAACGGAGATGTTCCTGCGCTGAACTCCAAATTTTTTCCGCCGAATGTTGCATGTGCGTTCGATCAAAAAGGCCGTTAATAAAGCGTTTTATTCACCTAGCTATAAAATCGGGGTTTGCCGCCGGTTTGCCGGGGTGCTTGCCTTGTCAAACATCACCCGCCCGTCCAAAAGCGCCCGCCGATTCGAATTGTTCACAGATGATTCCATTTCAACTAAAAATTAAACAACTTGTTTCCAACAACTTAAATGCAATCTGGCAAACGCTGCCCATTTTGGTTGCCATGACTCGGTGAAACTTTGCGAACGGCATTTGTTGGTGTGAGTGTTTTACGCAAATGCACCGAAAGATTCGAGGACAACATATTAACTCTTGTTCGCAAGTTATTCACAACAGCCCTTTATCCGATAAAATCAGCCTCTCGCATCGCATCACGCCGGAATTTACCGCCGGTTCAAACCGCCTGTTCGCCCGTTTCCCCGGTGCGGATGCGGATCACGCTTTCCACGGAACTCACAAAAATTTTCCCATCACCGATTTTCCCGGTCTTGGCCGCTTTTACAATCGCATCCACTGCGGCGGCCGCCTGCGCGTCCGCCAGCACGATTTCAATTTTTATTTTCGGCAGAAAGTCCACGGCGTATTCGCTGCCGCGATAAATCTCGGTGTGACCTTTCTGGCGTCCGAAGCCTTTGACTTCGGCAACGGTCAATCCCTGGATTCCCAATTCCGCCAAGGCGGTTTTGACTTCCTCCAACTTGAAAGGCTTGATGATGGCTTCGATTTTTTTCATGTGTTCCTCGCTTCTTTTTATTCTTCACGGATGCTAACACCCGGAGCATTTCTGTAAACAGGATTTTTGCCGGAACTGCGGGCCGACAAAAAACCATCCCGCCGGTCACCGCATTTTGTTCGGCCGGCGCACCAACCGCTAATCAATTTCTTCAAAATTGATTATTGTTACTTATACTTTCAAATGCGTGTTGACAAAAATAAGGAACCATGATTTAATAACCCCAGTTGCAACGCATGGCAGTCAGTCGGTGACGGTTCGGTTGCACCACGATCTTTGAATTTTACATTTTCGATCTGCGCTCCAGTAAAGGCGCAGATTGGAGTTCTCCGTGATCCCACGTTTTACTCATTCTAAATTCCCCGGGCCTCTCGGTCACCTTCTGACCGCTTGGCCCGGTTTTTTTGTTCATACCCCCCAATTGTCACCAAATCTAGGCCGCGCGCGTTCGTTGACACACATTTTTCCGGCTGTTACCGTCTGCTTTTTTAAATCGCAATGGAATACAAAGATACACTCAACCTCCCGCGCACCGATTTCGCGATGCGGGCCGATCTTGTCACGCGCGAGCCGGAACGCCTCAAAAAGTGGGAAGCCGCCAATCTTTATGCGAAGATTCAGGCCTCGCGCGAGTCCGCCGGGAAATTTGTCCTGCACGACGGCCCGCCGTTCGCCAATGGCGATGTCCACGTCGGCACCGCGCTGAACAAGATTCTCAAGGACATCATCGTCAAATACAAAACCCTTCGCGGTTTCAGTGCGCCCTATATTCCCGGCTGGGATTGCCACGGGCTGCCGATTGAGTTCAAAGTTTCTCAAGACATGCGCAAAGCCGGCGACACGTCCGCCGACGCCAGCACCATCCGCAAAGCCTGCGAAGTTTACGCCCGCAAATACATTGATATTCAGCGCACGCAGTTCAAGCGCCTCGGCGTCCTCGGTGATTGGGAAAATCCTTATCTCACGCTGAACAAAGAATACGAAGCCGACGAACTGCGACTGTTCGCCGACATCGTGGCCAAGGGCTTTGTTTATCGCGGTAAAAAGCCGGTCTATTGGAGCATCCCGTGCCGCACCGCGCTGGCGGAAGCGGAAGTCGAATATGCCGACCACGTCAGCCAAGGCGTTTATGTAAAGTTTCCGGTCGTCGGCCGTGAAAAAGCTTTCATCGTCATCTGGACCACGACGCCGTGGACGCTGCCCGCGAACCTCGCCGTTGCTTTCAACGAAAAACTTCAATACGTCACTGCGAATGTCGGTGACGAAAAATTTATTCTCTTTCGTGGACTGTTGCCCGCTGTGGCCGAGAAATGCGGCTGGGCGAATTACACCGAAACGCCGTTCCCGATCGAACAGCTTGTGACGATTCAATACCAACATCCGTTCTGCAATCGCACCGGCAAGGCCTTCGCTGCTGACTTCGTCACGAGCGATACCGGCACGGGCTTCGTGCATATCGCGCCCGGCCACGGTTTGGACGACTACAATCTCGGCCGCCAAAACGGCCTGCCGATTTACTCGCCCGTCAACGACGACGGCGCGCTTGCCTATTCAAACGAATTGCCCGTCGAGCAGCAGATGCCTGTCGAGATGGTTGGCAAATCCATCTTGGAAAAACACGGCAAAAGTGACGCCAACGAAGCTGTGCTGCACGAACTCCGCGCCCGCCACGCGCTGCTGCACCAGGAGAATTATCACCACAGCTACCCGCACTGCTGGCGCAGCAAGACACCCATCATCTTCCGCGCAATGGACCAGTGGTTCATCAAGATTGACCATGTTGTGGGACAGGCGTCTCGCCTGTCCGGTTCCAACGTAAAAAGTGAAACCACGACAGGCGAGACGCCTATCCCAATACCATTCCGCGAACAGGCACTGGCCGAGATTGACCGCGTGAAGTGGATTCCCGACTGGGGCGTCAACCGCATCAAGGGCGCCGTGCAATCGCGCCCCGACTGGTGCATCAGCCGCCAGCGCACCTGGGGCGTGCCAATTCCCGCATTTTACGATGCGAAAGGCGAAGCCATCCTCGAAGCGCAAATCGTCCTCAATGCCGCCGATCTCATTGAGAAACACGGCTCAAATGTCTGGTTTGAAAAATCTGCCGCCGAACTCTGGTCGCTCGTGAAGCCTGCGAACTGGGCTGGCGCGGAAGCCGTCGCCAAATCCAACGACACGCTAGACGTTTGGATTGATTCCGGCAGCTCCTCCCGCGCCGTTTTGATGCGACGACCTGAATTCAATTCAAAATTCAAAATTCAAAATTCAAAATTTCCGTGGCAGGCCGACGTTTATCTCGAAGGTTCCGACCAGCATCGCGGCTGGTTTCAATCCTCGCTGCTCCTCTCGCTTGCGGGCAATGGCGCGGCGCCGTTCAAGACCGTTTTGACGCACGGCTTCATGGTGGACGCCGACCGCGAAAAAATTTCCAAGAGCAAGCAGGGTGGTTACGAAAAGCCGCAGACCGCCGAAGCCTACGTCAAAAAATACGGCGCGGACGTCGTGCGGCTGTGGGTCGCGTCGCAGGATTACCGCAGCGACATCGTCGTGAGCGAGGAACGCATCAACAAAGTCGGCGAGACCTATCGCGGCATCCGCAACG
>CAZIFP010000034.1:0-15543 GCA_964538105.1 uncultured Bifidobacteriaceae bacterium | reverse complement strand
TGAAGTGATTGTGTGGCAACAACAGTGACCGCTCTGGCGTTACTTCAATGCGTAAACTGCCACTGTGCGTGACTGCCATCCATCAACGCACGCACCGTTGCCATGATGTCCGGCGCGGTTTGGCCGATGATGGGATGTTGGCGCGGCAAATCGTAGAGTCCCCGGCGAATCCGGCGGATTGTGCCTGCTTTCACCAACCGGCTTAACGCCTTACGGATGGCGGCAGCATTGCCAAGGCCATCAAAGTGCCCTATGAGACTGAACGCGGTTTTGGGCGTATCAGCTACACCAAACGGGCTGCGAATCCCGTCGTCGCGAGTGATTGCCGAGTTTTACCGGGGTAATGGTCGAGTAGTAGCCCGGTATTGATTTCACTGGCACTGACCTCCTCTGGCATCTGCAACGCGTTGCAAAAGTGCAACTTGGAGTTGGAGGCGAGGGTCGGAATCGAGTGTCAAAGTGGCGAACGACGGGGTTATATTTTCACACGGCAACACAGACGTCTTGTCGGATGAAACGTGGACAGGTCTAATTTGCCGACGATCATGAGTAACGTGTGTGGCCAAAAATGCGACGTCACCTCACTTCTTGTAAAACCAAATGAATTGATGGAATTTATTCTAACCTATGACATGGTAAACCTGCTTTGACTGTCTTGAACCAAGACAAAACCGAGTCGAGAGCTTTTTTTGAAAATTCAATCCGTTTTAGTTTATGGCGAAACTATCCGATAAAATTGGATGCCGTTCGTCGCCGCAGTATCCGTAAAGACGTCTGGAACCGCCCCAAAAGTTCCGCTCGCCAGCAGCGTCCAGCTTGCCAGCGGCTGGGACACGTTCGTATTGGTCAGAACTTTATAGGTTTGTCCGCTGGGGCCGCTGCAGACCAGCGGGAAAGAACCGCCGCTCCACGGCCCGTAGCTATTCAGTGTCGGCGAAACTAACGCCGACGTGTAGCGGATCACCAGCGAGCTGCCGTCAGTGGTCAAGCTGAAGATGCCACCGATGAAGTCGTTGCTGAACGACGAAGTGTCCAGAATAAATTCGTTCGTGGCAAAATTCTGCACGCCGCCGGAACTGGTTGCAATCGTCCAAGCGTAACTGGTGAACTTGTTAAAGTTCGGCACCGGTCCGGGCGCATTGCCGCCGGTCAACGACGCGAGTTTGATGACGAATGGACTGCCGGATGTGGCCTGCACGTTAAGCGTGCCGGTGACGATCACCTCATCGGAAGCGGTCGTGTTGGTGCCGTTGATTTCACACATGTAAGTGCCGCCGCTGTTCCAGCTATTTGAGCCGGTGGATAAAGTGCCCACACAGTTTGTGCCGGGCGCAATCGTGCCGTTGACAGCAACGCTTCCGCTCACCGTGCCGTTGCCGCCGAGTGTGCCGCCGGCGATGGTGAACGAGCCGGTCAAATTGCCCTGAACCAACACGGTGCCGTTGCTGACGGTGGTAACTCCAGTGTAAAGATTGTTGCCGGTTAAAGTCAGACTGCCGCCTCCGGACTTGGTCAACTCACCGGCCCCCGAAATAACACCGTCGAAGGTGGTGCTGGAACCATTGGAGATGGCGACGTTGAGAAGGCCGCCATTGCCGAGCAGAACATTGCCGTTGCCCGTCAGGCCGCCGATGGTTGCCTGGTTGCCGTTCAAATCCAGCGTGGCATTCGTTGCGATGGTGACTGTCGAGTTGCCGGGGATGCAGGCCGAAACGCCGGGGTAAAGAGCGAGCAGGGCATTATACCACTGGCTGGCCATGAAAGTATAGCCGGTGTCGTTCGGGTGAAGCTGGTCGCCACTGAGTCCATTGGCGGGAAACTGTGTGAACAGATCCGCCTCCGACACATTGGCACCTTGAGCCTGAAAATTGGTCACCACGGTGTGAATGATGCTATTGATCGTGGCCGTGTTTGCAGTCTGGGTGGGTTCCGGCGTGATGTCGGCCGTGACCACTTTGGCATTGGGCCGGAGGGTGACGAGTTCATTGATCAACGCGGTCAGGTTGGCGGGGTAATTGGTCACGTTGATATTGGTGTTGCCCAAGTTTCCCTGGGCAATGTCGTTGGCCCCCACCAGCAGAAGAACGATGTCCGGGAAAACCGCGCCGCGTCCGGTGCCGTTGCCGCCGGTAAGCCAGTAACCGCCGTTGGGGTTGCGTTCTGCGCCGCCGTATTCGTTGTAACGGGTCAGGTCAAGCCCATTGAGATTATTCAACAGGTCCAGGGTGGCGTAGGATGAATAGCCATTGTGATGAGTCTCGTCAATCGGGCTGGTCGGCAGACTGCCGGGATTGACCGTTGCCGCGCCGATGAACTGGAAATTGGGGGCGATGGGATTCAGCAAATTGTATAGGAAGCCACGGTAACCGGCATCGGAGCCGTAGGCGCCGTAGGTGATCGAATCGCCCAGCGGCATGATTTGCAGGCCGCCCGGCAATTGTGTCGGCAGCAAGAGCACCGTGCCGGCGCTGATGAGGGTCCCGCCTTGATACGAATTACTGCTCGAAAGAATCAGGGTGCCGACACCTGTCTTGATGAACCCGCCGTTGCCAGTGACGGTGTTGGCAAAGATTTGCGTGTTTGGGTTGGCAACGACCAACCCGCCGTTGTTGGTGATGGTGCCGGACACCGAGCCGTTGCGGATCGTGCCGTCGCCCAGTTGCAATGTCCCGGCTCCGATGGTCGTGCCGCCGGTATAGGTGTTGGTGGCTGATAACGTAAGCGCGCCGCTGCCGTTCTTGATCAAGCCGCCCGTGCCGGCCAGCACTGCGCTAACGGTGGTGGAAACATTGTTGCTGATGACGGGTATGCCGCTGCTGACCGCCAGCGTCAGTGGATCGCCGGAGCCAGTGCTCAAAGTCCAACTGTGCTTGATGGCGTTCTGATCGTCAAAAAAAAGATTTCCAATCGTCCGCGTGCCGTCGAGGGTCACGGTGGCGTTGGCCGTCAACGTCAGCGTATTGAACCAAGCGGTAGCACTAATGCCGCTGGCAACAACGTAGTTCGACCAGTTAGTGATGGTCGGCCACGAACCGCCCGATAGATTGCTCCAAATGGATGATACCGGAGGGCTAAGATCACGGAGCTGGAGGGCATTGATTTGAGCGCTTGGCTGCGATCCGCTAGGAGTGAGGGTAAATGTCTGGGTCGCAGCGGAGGCTGTGAAACGGCCGATTACATAAGTGCCCGATCCGCTGCTGCCGACCTGATAAGTCAGAGTCGGCGTGATATTGTCTGAAGCCGACCCGCTGATGGTTTCGTTGCGGGCGGTGTTGATGTTTCTCCAATCACCCACCCAGAATTCGGCGACATAGATATCGCCGATGGTCAAATGATTAAGCGTCACCGTGTCAGCTGCACCATTATTATAATCACCGCCGGTAAGCATGTTCTGGTAGGCGGTGGAACCCGGGCTGCTGCCGAAACTCGTGTAATTATTTCCCAAGCCGCTGCTCAAAGTCACGTCCGTGCCCGCGCCAGTGGTGGAAGTTGTTCCCGTGAAATTGACGCCGTTGACGGTGGTGGAGATACCGGACCAGCAAAAGGCATAGACTACGGCACCGGTGGTGGACACATCGCTGTCGCCTGTGATGGCAACCGGAGTGTTCCAAGTGATTGACGATGCGATAGAGGTGAGATCACGGAGCTGAAGAGCGTTGATTTGGACGCTTGGGCTGGAGCCGCCGGGAGTGAGCGTGAATGTCTGGCTCGTGGCGGTGGCGGTGAAACTGCCGATCACGTATGTGCCCGATCCGCTGCCGCCAACCTGATAAGTCAGGGTCGGCGTAATATTGTCTGAAGCCGACCCTTTGATGGTTTCGTTACGACTGGTATTGTAGCTTCTCCAGTCGCCCACCCAAAACTGGGCGAAATAAGCATGACCGACGGTCAGATTGTTGAATGTTATCGTGGCGCTCGCCGAGCCGTTCCAATCGGCGCCGGTGAGCATGTTTTGGTAGGCGGTGGAAAACGACGCCGAGCCGCTGCCGGTAAAACTGGTATTATTGTTCCCAAAGCCGGACAAGGCCACGTTCGCGCCTCCGCTGCTGGTGGAAGTCGTTCCCGTGAAACTGACGCCATTGACGGTGGTGGAAATGCCGGACCAGCAATAAGCGTATGCCAGCGTGCCGGAGGTGGACACATCCACGTCACCGGCGATGGCGACCGGAGTGTTCCAGGTGATTGATGCGGCCTTGGCAACCAGGCCGGACGCCATGAGCGCTCCGAGCGCGATGGTTTTGAGTAATGATTGAATATTCACAAAAGTTGATTCGTTAATTTTCGATTGGTTGCCGCGACTGAATATCGATGGTAAAAGACCTGAGAACATAACAGATTCTCATCATATTTTCAGCGCCTTTCGCCGCCAGGCTTCATCCGGCCGCCCGGAAATGCGCGCAACTTGTTTAGTTGATAAAAAAATTGGCCCGCCGAGCGCTACTGCGCCCAGCCAGATTTGCGCCGTCTTTTCGGCCATGAGCATCGCCGCCAGCACTGCCTCCGACGTTCCACCAAGGGTGACGAGGCCGTGGCTTTCTAGCAGCACCACACGTGGCGGCCGTTGATGCTTCTTAATGAACAATCCTGTTCGTCTGCGGATTTCCTGTGCTAACCGAAGTCCTGGATCGGTGTAGGGAACAAAAACGGACTCCACATCGCAGCAGACAATCTCATCTGGAAAAATCCGTTTGGCGGCAAACTCACGCGCACGCGGCGAACATAGAATTCCATTCACCGCCGGAGCGTGGGTGTGGCCAACAAAGTTGATGCCGGGCAAGGTTAATAGCCAGGCATGAAACAGGGCTTCAACTGAAGGTTTCTTGGCCTTGGCATCCACCCTCGATGCCATCAACCAGCCATCCACCTCGGCATCGGAAAGGCCGGTTTCGTCGAGCATCTTGAGTAGCAAATCAGCTTTGCATCCGACCACATCCGACTCGCGCAAAGACGCCAGATTACTGCCACTGGCTTTGACCAGAAAAGACCGGGCATCCAAACGCACGGACGTATTACCCTCGCCGAGAATGGCGAGCGGTTGCAGCGGGTTTGCTAGTTCATGCGACAGCTTTAGCAGCGCCTTGAGTTTTTCTTTTTGGGGTTTCATAATCAATAAATCCGCTGGGTTTGCTCACCGCAAGAACGCCTCGTGCAAACCGCCGTCCACGGTGATGATCTGGCCGGTGGTTTTGGACAAGCGTTGCGAGACGAGCAGAAAGTAGGCTTCCGCCTGGTCCGCCGGCGTGATGGGAGCCTTGGTCAAAGTGCGGTCGGCGTAGAACTGCGCGAGCTTCTTCACAAGCGATTCCGTCGCCTCGTCATCCTTGTAAGGGATGTTGTATTTGGCCAGCGAGCCGATGACGCGGTCACGCGGGAACATCGCCGAGCCTTGCACCACAGTCGCCGGCGCGACGCCGTTCACGCGCACCAGCGGCGCGAGTTCAATCGCCAGTTCACGCACGAGATGATTGCCCGCCGCCTTGGAAACGTCGTAAGCCACCGAGCCTTTTTTCGCGACCGCAGCGTTCGCGGAAGTCGTCAGCACCAGCTGGCCCTTAAGCCCCTGTTCCTTCCATGTCTTGAACGCTTCATCACCGACGAAGTAACTGCCGGTGACATTGATGTTGAACGTGAGCGCCCATTTGTCGTCGGGGATGTGGCCGGTTGTGTCGCTCGGCACAAAAATCCCGGCGGTCACGCAAATCGAATCGAAGCCGCCGTAAGCGAGCGCGACGCGATCCAACATTTTGCGGATGCTCGCGCGGTCGGTGATGTTTGCGGCGAGACCGACGGCCGGGCCGCAATTGGAAATTCCCGTGCCTGCGACGCCAATGCCGAGGCCGTATTTGTCCGTGATTTCTTTCGCGGTAGCTATCGCGGCATCCGCGTTTAAGTCCACACAAACGATGTGCGCGCCTTCCTTCACGAGCCGGTGAGCGGTTTCCTTTCCAATTCCTGAACCGGCGCCGATGACGATGATGACCTGTCGGGCAAGTTCCTTTTCGGCCGGCATCCGCTTGAGCTTTGCCTCTTCGAGCAGCCAGTATTCGATGTCGAACGCCTCTTGTTGCGGCAAGGCGATATACTTGTCAATCGCCTCTGCCCCGCGCATCACTTCCACCGCACAGTTGTAAAATTCCGCCGTGACGCGCGACTCGGACTTGTCCTTGCCCCACGCGACCATGCCCAGACCGGGGATCAAAACCACCGTCGGGTTCGGGTCACGCATCGCGGGTGAGTTGGCGTGTTTGCACTTGTTGTAATACGCCGCGTAATCCTTCCGGTATTGCACGAGGCCATCGGCAAGTTTTTTCTTCAAAGCCGCAGTGTCCTCGTTCTGCGGATTCCAGGCGACGTAAAGCGGCTTGATCTTTGTGCGCAGGAAATGATCCGGGCAGCTCGTGCCTAGTTCGGCCAGGCGTGGTGCGTCACTTGAGTTAACGAAGCGCAAAATCTTTTCGTCATCCTGCACCGTGGCGATGAAACGCTTCTGCTGCGACACCTGTCCGCGCAACCACGGCAGGATTGCGGCGAACACTTCGTTGCGTCCCTCTGGCACCAGTGTTTGATATTTTGCACCGCCGAACGCCTTCGCATCACCGCCTTTGGCCATGTATTTGGCCTTGATAAACTGCGACGCCTGCTCGATGAAATCCAGCGTGCGTAGATAGCATTCATGGTCGTCGTTCGCCCACGAGATGAAACCGTGCTGGCCCATCATGATCGCCTTGGCCTTGGAATTCTTCTTCACGATTTCCTGCATCGCTAGGCCGAGTTCAAAACCCGGGCGCATCCACTTCACATAAGCCATCTCGCCACCAAAAATCTCCTTCGTGAGCTTCTCGCAGTTCTTGCTGGCCGCGATAGCGATCACCGCGTTGGGATGCATGTGATCCACGAATTTCGCCGGAATGAAGCTGTGCAGAGGCGTGTCAATGGATGACGCGCGCGGATTCAGATTAAACGTCGTGTGATTGTAGGCGGCGACCATATCGTCCTCAGCCTTTGACTTGAGGCCCTTGTCCTTGCGCTTAGCGTAACTCTTTTGCAGCGCGAGCAACCGACTTTGGTAGAGCGAAGAAAAATTCTCCTTCGTGCTCGTGCGCAAATCGCCGCCGGAACCCTTCACCCACAGCACCCCGACCTTTTCGCCTGTCAGCGGATCAATTTCAACCAGTTTTGACGATGTGTTGCCGCCGCCGGTGTTGGTGATGCGCTGGTCCGCGCCGAGTTTGTTCGAGCGATAGATGAGGCGATCTACGCCTGTCAGCTTCGCGGCTTCGGCGTCGTTCCAGAGGTTTGAGACGTGTTCGAATGATTTTTTTTTCATAAAAATAAAATGAGTTTAATCCTGGAGACAGAAAATGGTCAGCCGTTTCGGCCCGTGCGCGCCAAGGACGAGAATGCGCTCGATGTCACCCGTGCGGCTGGGGCCGGTGATGAACGAAATCATGCTTGGATAATTGTCCGCATATTTGAGTTTCAATAATTCAAAGGCCGCCGGCAGATCGGCCACCAGTTGCTCGCGACGCGCGAGCACGACGTGATGCGGTGGCAGCACGGACAACGCCCGCCCGCCTGCGCTCCGGTTCGTCACCAGGACACTGCTGGTCTGCGCAATGAGCGCGTCGCATTCACTGATGCCGACATCGCACGCTTCCAGTTCATTGACATCGTATGCCTTGTTGGTCCACAACAAGGGCAGATTCAAGACCGGACAAATGGCGTCCGCCAAATCGCCGGAATGGCTGGCCACGCGCTGCCAGCCTTCCGCATCGCGCAACCGAACGAGGGCCTGCCGCAGATCTTCGGCGGACGGGAACAGGCGAAACTCCGCCTTCAATTCGGCCGCGTTTTGAATGAACAACGCAAGTTGCTCGTCAAAGCTTTCACCGACCTTGGGCAGCCATCGGCGCGGCGTGGAGGCGGTCGCTGAAGCCGGAGCTTTATCATGCAAACCAGGCCGAGGAGCCGGTGTTTTCAACGCCTCACGAATCCGGCAAAAAATATTTTCGCGTTCGCTCATTTCCGGTTCCTCCGCCAGTCTTTGAAAGATTCCTTGGCCAGTGGAGGCACATCACGCGTCCGCGTCCACGACTTCGCCGGATCGAGCGCGGTTCCTTTCACGAGGTTTTGCAACAGCTGCCCCCAGTGTCCGAATTTTTTGGCGATGGACCAGAGCGCCGGCCGGTTCGCAATGAAACCAAACGCCTGATAAGCCAGCCGCTCAAAAAACGACGGTTTTGCCTTCGCGGCGTTGCGCCGGTTCTGAAGCAAATGATGATGCAGATCAATTTTCACCGGACACGTCTCAGTGCAGGCGCCGCAGAGCGAACTCGCGTTGGAAAGATGTTTCCAATCCTGCAACCCGCGCAGATGCGGCGTGATGACCGAACCAATCGGTCCGCTGTAAGTCGTGCCATAGGTGTGGCCGCCGACGTTGCGGAAGATCGGGCAGACGTTCAGACACGCGCCGCAGCGGATACAGCCGAGTGCGTCGCGCTGCTCGGCATCGGCGAGCAGTTCCGTGCGGTGGTTGTCCAGCAACACGACGTGCCATTCCTGCGGGCCGTCGCTCTCCCCCGGCTGGCGCTGTCCGCCATACAGCGTGTTGTAACACGTCAGCGCCTGACCGGTGCCCATCGTCGCCAGCATCGGCAGAAAGAGGGCGAGATCCGAAAGCTGCGGCAAAATCTTTTCGATGCCTAGCAATGAAATCATCGTCTTGGGCAGCGCGGCGGTCAGGCGCGCGTTGCCTTCATTTTCCGTGATGGAGATCATGCCGGTCTCGGCGATGGCAAAGTTCGCGCCGGTGATGCCGATGTCCGCCGTGAGGAATTTTTTCCGCAGCACACGCCGCGCGACCATCATCAGTTCTTCGGGATCGTTGGTGGGCGCGCTGCCTAGTTCGCGTTCAAACAGCGCGCTGATTTCGCCACGCGTCAGGTGCATCGAGGGGAACACGATGTGATACGGCGCTTCATGGCGCAGTTGCACGATAAATTCGCCCAGGTCGTTTTCCAGGACGTTTAGTCCCGCCGCCTCGAGCGCCGCGTTCAAATGAATTTCCTCGGCGGTCATCGCCTTGGACTTGATGACGGACTTTGCCTTTTTGTCGCGGACGATCTGCAAAATGATTTCGCGCGCCTGTTCACCGGTGCTGGCCCAGTGAATTTTCGTTCCGCGCGCTTCAATTTTTGAAACGAACTCTTCGAGATACTTGTCGAGGTGATTGATCGCCTCCCATTTGGTTTCAGCGGCCAACTGCCGAGCGCCCTGCCAGTCCTGAAACGCCGCTCGGCCCCGGTCGCGGACAAGCTCGTAATTGCCCAGCGCCGTGCGGATGATCTGGCGATGGCGCAGATCTCCCGCCATCACGCGGGCCTGTTTCAGAAATTGGGTCGCGAACGTGCTCATCGGTGGTTGAGCACCTCGGCAAGGTGAATGGTTTTCATCGGCTTGCCCTGGCGCGACAGCAAACCCTGCAGGTGCATCAAACAGCTCGAATCATTCGACACGATGTATTCCGCACCGGTTTCCACGGCGGAGGCGCATTTTACCTCGCCCATAGCAGTGGAAATCATCGGGAACTTTGCAGCGAACGTGCCGCCGAAGCCGCAGCACGTTTCGGCCTCGGCCATCTCGACCAGTTGCAGTCCCTGGACGTTGGCGAGCAGGGTGCGCGGCGATTTTTTAATTCCAAGTTCGCGTAAGCCGTGGCAGCCATCATGAAACGTCACCGTGTGCGGAAACTTCGCGCCGAGCTCGGTCATGCCAAGCTTGCTCGCCAGAAAATCCGAGAACTCCCACGTGTGCGCGGCAATTTGTTTGGCCAGTTCCGCCTGCGGCGTATTCGCAAACAGTTCAGGATAAAACTTTTTGACCATCGCTCCGCAGGAACCGGAGCCAATAACGACCGCCTCGGCATCCTTCAATCGTTCCAAAACTTTCGAGGCAACCGGACGCGCCTCGTCCCAATAGCCGGAGTTGAACGCCGGCTGGCCGCAGCAGGCGATCTCCTCCGGACAGACCACCGTATGGCCGAGCCGCTCCAGGATTTCGACCATACTGATGCCTGCCCGCGGAAACAACGCGTCCACAAAACACGGGATGAAGAGCGTGATGATCATTGGCAGTTTAGCTTCGCGGGCGTAGCGCCCCAAAGCGTTCCGCCGCCTCGTTCCAGCCCGTTGGGGTCGCCGGTTCGTAGCGCTCCACATCGCTGGACCGGCGGACCACCTCGCGCATCTCCGCCAGCGAACCGATCTCTCCATCCGCCCGCACCTGCGTCAGCAGATTGCCCATGGCCGTTGCCTCCACCGGACCGGCCATCACCGGCCGCTGGCAGGCGTCGGCCGTGAATTGATTCAACAGTTTGTTCTGAGAACCACCGCCGACGAGGTGAATCACAGCTATCTTGTTGCCGATCAATTCTTCGAGATTACCCAGAGTCTCGCTATACTTGAGCGCCAGACTCTCATAGCAGCAGCGCACCAGCTCGCCGTCGGTCTTGGGCACGGGCTGTTTCGTCTCGCGGCAATATTCCTGGATCGCCTTGGGCATGTCAGGCGGATTGAGAAAGCGCGGGTCGTTGAGATTGACCAAGCTGCGGAGCGGCTTCGCCTTCGCCGCCAAATTCACCATTTGCGCGTAGTTATCACTTCTTCCTGCCCTCTCAAACGAGCGTTTGCACTGCTGCACGAGCCAGAGGCCCATGATGTTTTTCAGCAACCGGTAAGTGCCGTCAATGCCGCCTTCATTGGTCATGTTCAGTTCCAAGGCGCGCGGCGACAGCACCGGTTGATTCACTTCCACGCCCATCAACGACCAGGTGCCCGAACTGATGTAAGCCCAGTTCGCCTGGCCTGTGCTGGCCGTCGGCACGCCGGCGATGGCCGACGCCGTGTCGTGCGTCGGCGGCGCGACCACTTTTACGCCCGCAAGGCCAGTGCGTTCGGCAAGAGATTTGCGAACCAGACCCAACTCCGTTCCCGGCAGCACCAGCTTCGGCAGGAAATGCGTTGGCAGACCGAGTTGCTTGAGCAGCGGCAACGACCAGTTGCGCTTGGTCGGATGCACAAACTGCGAGGTCGAGGCGATGGTAAATTCGGCCCTTTTTGCGCCGCACAATGCCCAATGAATGAAATCCGGCATGAACAATAAGGTGTCCGCTGCGGCCAAGATTTCCGGCGAACCTTTTTGCCACGCGAGCAACTGGTAAAGCGAGTTTATCTCCATAAACTGGAGTCCCGATTGCGCGTAAATTTGCGCGCGCAAAACTTTCTTGAACGCCTGTTCCATCAGGCCGCGCGTCCGGGCATCGCGATAGTGATACGGCTGGCCGAGGATTTCTTCCTGCTGGTTCAACAACACGAAATCCACGCCCCAGGTGTCCGCGCCGACGGAGACAATTTGTCTTCCGAACTTTTTCCCGGCCAGCGCCAGACCGGTCTGGATTTCCGCCCACAGCCGCAACAAGTCCCAGCGGATTGTTTCGCCGAGCGCCACCGGACCGTTCGGAAAACGATGCGCCTCTTCCAGCCGGATTGTATTGCCGTTCCAAACACCCGCAATCACCCGCCCGCTTTCCGCTCCAATGTCAATCGCCAGATAGACTCGTTTTCCACGTTCCACTGATCCAATGGCCTGGTAAGGCTTCATCAATTAACGGGCGTGACGCCTTTTTTCAAAAGAATGTTTCCGTATTTGGCCGTCTTGCCGGTGATGACCACGGCGAAAGATTTCCGCGCCCGTTCGTAAAACGCAAAGCGGTCAATCCGAACCGGCGGTCTCGCTTTGGGAACAAATCGGCGGATGGTTTCCAAGTAACGAATCTCCAGTTGCGGATTGAGCTCATCGCCTTCCACTGCGGCCATCATCACGAGCGGATCCGCACATGAATCAAGCTCGAACAGTGGGAGAATTCCTTCCAGCATGGTGGTGATCGAAACGCCGTCGGCGCGCAACACGCGGGTATTCAACGAGTGACCCGGGAAATGCGCGTCAGCCAGAATTATCTCATCACCGTGGCCCATCTCGGCGAGAGTTTTAAGCAAGTCCGGGCTGATGCACGGAGCAATATTTTTCAGCATAATGGTTCAATGGTTTGTTTTGCCGTATATCGGGCCGAAGTTGGCGCAGGCGCGGAAATCAGCGCCTTCCAAATCTGCCGTGCCGAATGCCGTCCACGCGCTCGGTCGGAAAACTTTTTCCCCGCCCACGTTGTGCATGTAGACCGGAATGCGCAGCATCGCCGCCAGCGTGATCAAATCCGCACCGATGTGACCGTAGCTGATGACACCATGGTTTGCTCCCCAAGCGTTCATCACGGAATAAACATCACGGAAGACTCCTTTGCCCGTCAGGTTCGGCGCGAACCAATGCGACGGCCAGGTCGGATTCGTCCGGTCTTCCAGCACCGAATAAATCTCCTTCGGCAAATCCACGAACTGGCCTTCGGCAATTTGCAACGCCGGGCCAAGTCCTTTGACTAGGTTCAGACGAAACATCGTCGCCGGCATGTTCGCGCGCGTGCCATAGGCGCTGGAGAATCCGCCGCCACGGAAATACTCGTAAATCGCCGGTGGCCAGGTGGTCGCCGCCAGACACGCCTGCGCTTCTGCCGGTGAAATTTCCCAGAACGGTTTCATCACCGCCTGACCGTTGCGTGTTTGTTTACCGCAACCATCCAGGGTCGCCGCCCCGGAGTTGATCAGGTGCAATAACCCGTTTGCCGCCGCACCGGTGAGTTCCTGACCGGTCGCGCTTTTGACTGCGTCCGGACTCCAATAAGTCCGCACATCGGCAAAAATTTGGGCGCTGTCGGTCAACAGATGTCCCAGCAACATGCCCAGACCGTTCAGCGAATCGTTTTCCGTCGCCACCAGATAGGGTTCGCGGATGCCGTTCCAGTCGAAGGAGGAATTCAACAGCGCCTCGAGAAAATCTCCGTTCGGATAGTGATCGGTCCAATGGCGCTGGCCTTGGAAGCCGGAAAGAATCGCGTTGCGTCCGAGCGCTTCCTCGCCGAAGCCGAGCCTGGCAAGACGCGGATTGCCGACCATCAGGTCGCGGACGATCATCGCGGACTTCACCACGAACTCCCATTCCCAGTCCTTGCGTTTGCGGGAGCGCGACTTTTTGTTGTAATCCTTGCCTTCGGGACAATTCTTCTTCACCCACGCCAGCGCGCACTTGAATTCTTCCGGGTCGTAGATTTTTCTCTCGATGCGGCGGACCAGTTCCGTCATGTCCACGCACTCGACTCTCATGCCAAAATAATCTTCAAACAAATCCTGGTTCACAATCGAACCGGCGATGCCCATGGAAACTCCGCCAATGGAAAGATACGACTTGCCGCGCATCGTGGCGACGGCCAGGCCGGCCTTGACGAAGCTCAAAATTTTCCCGCGCACATCGCCGGGAATCACGGTGTCGCCGATGTTCTGCACGTCGCGTCCGTAAATGGTGAATGCGGGCAAACCCTTCTGGGTGTGAGCGGCGCTGACGGCTGCGAGATAAACGGCACCGGGCCGTTCCGTGCCATTGAAACCCCAGATGGCCTTTGGCACACATGCGTCCATGTCCATGGTCTCCGAGCCGTAGCACCAGCACGGTGTCACGGTGAGCGACACGCCCACACCTTCCTTGCGGAATTTCTCCGCCGCCAGGGCCGCTTCCGCCACGCCGCCGATCCAGCGGTCGGCAATCACGCATTCCACCGGCAGCCCGTTTGAGTGGCGCAAAGTGGACTCGATAAGTTTCGCCACGTTCTTCGCCATGGTCATCGTGGTTTTTTCGAGCGATTCGCGGACACCCTGCAACCGGCCGTCAATGGTGGGGCGGATGCCGACCTTGGGTAGATTGCCGATGAGACGGTTGACCGGCGTATTAATTTTCATATTGGCAATGGCTGCTGATTCATTTGTTGTCATCCGATAAATCCTTAATCCAAATCCTGGTTTCCATTCAAGCTGATTGACTTTCCTTTTTTGATTTTGAAATCAGCGGTTTTGCCTCCGTAACTGACAGAGCAGGGTTCGCCCGAGTCCGAATGAATGGTCGCCGAGGTCAATTTTCCGTCTTTCCAGTTTTCGTCCACTTGAAATCCGCCGCGCGCACGCAGGCCGGAAACGCTTCCATTTTTCCACGCGTCCGGCAACGCGGGCAGCAATTCAATTTTATCCACTTGCGATTGCAGCAGCATTTCGCCGATGGCCGCCGCCGTGCCGAAGTTGGCGTCAATTTGAAACGGCGGACCGGCGTCGAACAGGTTGGCATAAACGCCGCCGCCGCCATCGTAACGAACGTCCATGCCATTGACGGGCGCAAGCGCTTTGCGCACGAGCGCCCACGCCCGATTGCCGTCGTCCAGCCGCGCCCACAACGCTGCCTTGTAGGCGAGCGACCAGCCGACGCCATCGTCGCCGCGCACGACCAAAGATTTGCGGGCGGCCTGCGCCAGATCCGGCGTCGTGACCGTGGAAATTTCGTCGCCGGGATACAAACCCCACAGATGCGACACATGACGATGGTGCGGCTCGGGTTCCTGATATTGCTCCAGCCATTCCATGATGCGCCCGTCGGAACTGATTTGCGTCGGTGCTAGCCGGGCGCGTTTGGCGGTCAACTCATTGCGGAAATCCTCGTCCACGCCTAGAATTTTCGACGATTCAATGCATGCGCCAAACAAATAACGCACCATTTGTTGCATCACCGTTGGCCCCATGCAAACCGCAGCCGTCCGTCCGTCCGCCATCCGAAATGAATTTTCCGGCGAATTGGCCGGCGCGATGACCAGCCAGTGATGGGTCGGTTCTTCAATCAGCAGGTCCGCGTAAAATTGCGCCGCACCTTTCATGACCGGATATGCCCATTGCAAAAAATTCCGATCGCCTGTGAACAGATAATGATCCCACAAATGCTGGCACAGCCACGCCGAACCGCCGCTGAACGCGCCCCATGATGCGCCTTCGCCCGGCGACGTGAAACCCCACGGGTTCGTGATGACATGCGCCACCCAGCCGCGCGCTTTGTAATAATCCTGCGCCGTTTTCGCGCCCGGCTCCTGCAACGAAGCAATCAGCGCGAATAATGGCGGCGTCAAATCCGAAAGATTGGCGACTTCCGCCGGCCAGTAATTCATCTGCACGTTCACGTCCAGATGCCAGTCGCCCGTCCACGGCGTGTGAATTTCTTCCGCCCAGATGCCTTGAAGATTCGGCGGTAATCCGCCCGGTCGCGACGACGAAATCAAAAGGTAACGGCCAAAATTAAAATACAGCGCCGCCAGACTCGGATCGCCCGGGCCGTTTTCATCCGTCTTGAGGCGTTCGGGGATTGGTTTTTCCGCCGCCGCCGCATCGAGCGGATCGAGCCGAAGCGAAACGCGCTGGAAATATTTTTGATAATCCGCGACGTGCGCCTCGCGCAATGACTTGTAAGATTTGTTTGCAGCCAGATTCAAATCTTCCAACGTTGCTGCCAATGGGTCTTTCGTTTGCCGGCCGGCGAAGCCTTGATAATCCGTTCCCGCCGCGATCAACA
>CAZIFP010000033.1:0-15636 GCA_964538105.1 uncultured Bifidobacteriaceae bacterium | reverse complement strand
ACAGAACGCTGAGTCCAACGAAGACGAGGTAGCACACCACTCCGTAGATGAGTGCGACTCGAACAAGTTTGGCGTAGTGATTGCTCATCGCGTGCGAATGACGCCTAACTATTCATTATGCGTCAAATTGCGGTCAATTACTTTTGACATAATCAGGTTGTATTTCAGTCTTTCTTCCCTGTCAACAAGGGTTTTTGATTTTTCACACCCTTAATATGCATCTGGCAAAGCCGCACCCTGGCGGATTCCAGCGCCGTCAGGCGCGGCATCAGGCGCGGCATCATTGTAGAACCATCAAAGATACCCTCACCCGGCCTGCGGCCACCCTCTCCTGTCCGACGGGCGAGGGACACAGCCCCGGCGGGCAAAAGAAAACCGGGTGGAGATTTGCACGTCATATTCTGCCGTCCATCCTGGACTTTTACCTTTGGATGACACTTCACCCAGTCTTGATAGGCTGGGCAATTGTCGTGGCCACCACCAGAATTCCCCACCAAACCGGTTGAAACTGGCTAAAGATCGCCAGATAAATCATAAACTGCTTGTATTTAAGCAAATCTGGCAGGTCGTTTGCCAATCTACCGAGGTCGTTTTACAAAGTAACGAGGTCGATTGCCATCTCCGGAGGTTACTTTGCCATTCTACCGAGGTCGTTTGCCAATCTACCTGCCGGAGATGCCATTCTACCGAGGTCGTTTCATAAAATACCGAGGTCGTTTGCTAAACGACCTGCCGGAGATGGCATTCTACCGGGGTCGTTTTGCGGAACACCAAGGTATTTTGCCAGACGACCCGGGTTGTCCAATCAATCCGGCTGGTATTTTAGCCGGCGACCTCGGTCAACCGGATCAGCGACTGGAGCGACGTGGTGAACCACATGGCGATGTAAATAACTTAAAGTTGGGGGAACGAAGAAACGGCGCTGGCGAAAGGCTGGCGCCGTTTTTTTGTTTTTAGTGGGGGAACGGATGGCGCACCTCAGATGTGAAACTAAACATATCGAAATGTCTAGCGATAGTCATGAAACCCTATCGCCCACATCAATGCCAACCATGCGATGGCTGCAAGGACGAATAGAATCTTTGTTGGAATGACTTTTGCGAAAAAGGCTGTCACTAAAAGTAAAACGATCCCGGAAGCAACGAATAATACGCAGAGCATTGCAACGCCAGCCTTATTCAAAATGTCTTTTCCAAAATGTGGGCAAAGCCAAAGAAACACCGGAATGACAAAAAGGATGCTGGCTCCCCAACGCCGTGATCTTGGCGTGGAGGCTTCGCCGCCAAGCAAACGCGCTATCAAAAATGGTAGGTTGGCCATAATATGACTAACTAGCTAGTTGATTGAAATCTTGCGGCCTGTCCTGTTGCCTGAATCCGACTCTGAACCGGCGGAAATCGTTTGTCCAGCGGTTTGTGCGGCTGGCGGCGGGGGTTAAACGCCTGCTTGCATCTTCACGGTTATGGAGCTAAAGAGCATTGGGTCTCGGAACCGGTTGGGGATTTTTCTTTCTGCCATGCGCGGGGCAACGGACATAAAAATCGAGGTTGAGCAAATTGTCCTGGAGACGATTGCCGGATTCACGCACCTGAATCAGGAAGAGCTGCGCCCCAATGAACCGTTGGTCAGCGGGCTGGGGCTGCTGGCCAGACAGGTTTCGACCATCCTCGATTCCCTTGACCGCCGGTTAAAACTGGACCCCGTCCCGGGCGGGCATCCGGCGCCGGATCCGACCATTCAGGACATAATCAATCATTATTCCCGACGGGAAATGAACCGGGAACTGGCGGGCCTGTCTGACTACGTGATCGGGGTGGTTTTCACCACGCTGGCCCGCAAGCTGCCGCGCACGATTGATGTCCGGAACACGGATGTGTTTCTGGGGCGGGACCTGGGGTTTACCGCCCGGCAGAAGGAGGAGATTCTGCAAGCGATTGAGCACCGGCTGGAAGGCGCGGTGGCGCGCGACCTGCATCGGCAGCCGGACTGCACCATCGAGGAAATCATCTGTTTTCATTTTGTGGATGCCTACAAGCGATTGTCGCGACACTCCTTGAGGGCGCGGATCCGCGGGTTTCTTTCCCGATGGTTCAGGGCCGCGCGACTTGAGTTGACCCGGTTTTTCCACTTCCTCTTCCCATGATAAAAGATTTGATCGGCGCAACGCGCGCCGGTTTTAATTTAGACGGACAGTCTGATTCCCATCGAGGCGTTTGGAGAGATCAATTGGATCACTCACGGATACCTGCTGCGGATTCACTTGATACGCCCAGACTTCGAAATGCGTCAGGCTGGCCTCGCCGTAAATCGTGGCAAACGCGCCGTCCACGGCGTCCGCACCATGCGCGACTTTGACGCGGCCGATGCGCTGGACATTGTAGCGCGCATCGAAGGTGAGCCATTCCTGCCCCAAATAGACTTCGCAATAGGCGTGAAAATCCATCGGCGTGCCCGGATCAATGTAGCCGATGTCCGGCAGATGTCCGGTCACATAACGCGCGGGAAGATTAAACGCGCGGCAGAGCGCAATGACCGCGTGCGCGAAATCACGGCAGACGCCATGGCGGCGGGCGATCACTTCCGAGGCTGAAAGATCGGGCCGCCCGGAACCGAAGCGGTATTCGATGTTGTTGTGAACCCAGTCGCAGATGGCCTGCACGCGCGGCAGGCCGTGGGGAATCTGGCCGAACTGATTCCACGCAAAGTTCAGCAGCTTGTCCGAATCGCAATACCGGCTGGGCAAGGTATAGCGCAGCAATTCAAAAGGAAGCTGGCCCACCGGCACGATGTTGCCGAAAATTTCCCGGCTGTCGGGCAGTGAGGAAACGGCCACGAGCGCGTCGTGCCGGATTTCGTTGCGGCCCGGCATGAAGGTCGAGCGATAAGTGATGTTGCCGTGCGAATCCTGAAACTCATACGACGGCAGACCGATGCCGAAGGAAAGTTTTTCCTGCATCACCAGCACCCGGCCTTCGAGCCGAGGCTTGAGCACGAATAAAACCGGCGTCGGCACGGTGGTTTCGTAGGCCAGATTGCAGCCAACGCGCACGGTGATGTTGAGCGGGGTCCAGTTCATGTTGCTGATCGGATTTCTAGTGCTGGCCGTAAATTAAAAACCGCCACCTTCTTCATCTGACAGGGTAAATTGGAAAAGAATGTTTTAATATGGGGTGAAACCCTACCCGAGGCCGGGATGAAGTTATCCTTGGGAATTTTGCATTGTTCAAACACGGGCCATTCATAGTTGCTCGACTAGCTTTGCCCGACCTCCTATCTTCAACTTATGCGCACGCAATCGCTGGATTTCCTCAAAACGCTGGTCAACACCCCCAGCCCCGTCGGGCATGAGACGCGCGGCCAGCGGGTCTGGCTCGACTACGTTGGAAAATTTGCCGACGAGACTTTTTCCGACGCCTACGGCAATTGCGTCGCCGTGCTGAACAAGGGCGGTTCGCCGCGGCTCATGCTGGCCGGCCACGCCGATGAGATCGCAATGGCGGTGAATTACATTGACGACAACGGTTTCATTTACGTCCGCAAGATGGGCGGAGTGGACGCCGCCATCACCAAGGCGCAACGCATCGTCATCCACACGCGTAACGGCGCGGTAAAAGGCGTCGTCGGCAATGTCGCGCCGCATTTGACGAAGGAGGAGGCCAATCCCAAGCCGCCAAAAATTCACGAGCTGTTCATTGATATTGGCGCGCGGGATCGCAAGGAGGCCGAGAAGCTTGTGCGCGTTGGCGATCCGATCACGCTCGTGGATGAATTTGATTTTCTGCGGAACGAACTGGTGGTGGCGCGCGCGTTCGACAACCGCATCGGCACCTTCGCCGTGGCTGAAGCATTGCGTTTGTTGCGCGAATCAAAAGGCGGGTTAAACGCGGAAATTTGTGCGGTGTCAAACGTGCAGGAGGAGGTCGGCCTGCTTGGCGCCCGGCAGATTGCCTACTCGCTCAAACCCGACATTGCGCTGGTAGTGGACGTCACGCACGCGACGGATTATCCGACCATCAGCAAACGCCAGCATGGCGACGTGAAAATGGGCGCCGGCCTGGTCCTCACCCATGGCGGCTGCAATCATCCCGATGTGGTGGCACGCCTCGAGAACGTGGCAAAGGCGAAGAAGCTTTCACTTCAGCACAAGGCGATGTCCGCAACGACCGGCACGGACACGGATGTGATTTTTTGGACGCGTGGCGGCATCGCCAGTGCGCTGGTCAGCCTGCCGAACCGTTACATGCATTCGCCGGTGGAAGTGGTGAGCCTGAAAGATTTGGAAGCGATTCCGCAACTGCTCGCCGGCTTTGCGGCGTCACTCAAAAAGGGCGAACAGTTCAAAGTTAAAATTTGACTGCCTCGCCATGGGACTTCAATTCGCCAATCTTGCTTTGAATCTGCTCCCCTGCCCGCGCTCGTTGAAACGACTGCACGGCACGTTCACGCTGCCGAGACAGAAACCGCTGTCTGCAATCAAAGTTGTCCGCACCAATTCCGCGCCGGCTAAACCGGAAGGTTACGCGCTGACAATTTCAAAAAACGGGATTGAGATTTGCTTCCGCGAGACCGGCGGCCTTCGCGCGGCGGCGGCAACGCTGCGGCAGTTGCTGCGCGAACATGGCCGCCACCTGCCCCGACTGAAAATCCGCGACTGGCCGGATTTTGCACGGCGCGGCGTGATGCTCGACATCTCGCGCGGCCGCGTGCCGAAGTTGGAAACTTTGCTCGACCTCGCCGAGAAACTTTCCGATTTTAAGATCAATGAGCTGCAACTTTACACCGAGCACACGTTCGCTTACAAAAAATACAAATCCGTCTGGCAAAGCTGGGGCGCGCTGACCGCCAAGGAAATCCGAACCCTCGACGCGCGCTGCCGTGAACTGGGCATTGACCTCGTGCCGAATCAGAATTCCTTCGGCCACCTGCGCTACTTTCTCGCCGACCCGCGCCTAAAAAAGCTGGCCGAGCTGGCCGAGCCTTACGAGGTGGAGGATTTTGTCCGCCACCCGACCACGGTCGCGCCGAATCATCCGGGCACCCTGCCCTTTCTGCGCGGACTCTACGACGAGCTGCTGCCGAATTTCACCAGCGCGTTTTTTAATGTCGGCTGCGACGAGACTTGGGACTTGGGAAAAGGCCAAAGCAAAAAATTGTGTAAGGCCAACGGTCAGGGACGCGTCTATTTTGACTTCCTCAAACAAATTCAGCACGAAGTCAAACTGCGTCACAAAACAATGATGTTCTGGGGCGACATCATTTTGAAATATCCGCAACTGATCCGCGCCTTGCCAAAAGACATTGTTGCCCTGAACTGGGGTTACGAGGCGAATCATCCGTTTGAAAAGGAAGCGGCGCAGTTTGCGAAGGCAAAAATCCCGTTTTACGTCTGTCCCGGAACTTCAACCTGGCAGGCTCTGATCGGCCGGCATGACAATGCGCTGGCGAATTTGCTCGCAGCGGCGAAGGCAGGAAAAAAATTCGGCGCGATCGGTTTTCTCAATACCGACTGGGGTGATGGCGGGCATCCGCAGCCGCTGGCCGTGAGCTGGCCGCTGCTCGCCGCCGGCGCGGCGCTGGCGTGGAACGCAAAAACTTTGGACGAAAAAACTCTGCTTGCCGTCTTGAGCCGCGATGTGTTTGAAGACTTGACCGGCAAAGTCGCGAAAGCTGGATTCAAACTGGGCTTTGCACACCAAAAGCTTGGCGTTAAGGCGGTGAATGAAACGCCCGTGGGCACTGTCATCGCCGCTCCCAAGCCAGAAGATCGCGAATTGTTTTGTCGGAATGGATTGAAATGGGCGGGGAAAATTCCGTCGAAGAAAATTCACTCGGCGCTGAAAGAAATTCAAACCCAGAGAAAAATTCTGCAAGCGGCAAAACCGGGTTCAACGACCGGAAAAATTCTGGTGAAGGAACTGGATTTGGCGGCGCGGATGGCAGAGCAGTCGTGCCAATTCATGTTGTGGCAGCAGTCGGTCGCTGCCGGGGAAATATCCGAGGCGAAAGCATTGGCGCAGCAGGGCGTCCGCGAATTGCGGAAGCTGAAAAAAGATTTCAACGCATTCTGGCCGCTGCGGAACAAAGGGACGACGAAACATTGCACTCCGTTTCTGCAATGGCGGATTGAAGAATTCAGGCAGAAGTCAGAATGATGAAGGCAGAAATGAAAGTTCGCCCGTTTTAAATCGGATTGTTTCTTTATTCTTCATTCCGCCTTCTTCATTTGCCTTTCACGTCCCAAGCGTCGCGCAGGCCGTCGCCGAGAAAGTTCAGCGCCAGCAGCGTCGCCACCAAAACGCCGCCGGGAAAAACAATCAGCCACCAGTAAATGCGGATGGGATTGATCTGCGAAACGCCCTCGGCAATCAGCGTCCCCCAGCTGGCCATCGGCGGTTGCACACCGAGGCCGAGATAGCTCAAGAATGATTCATACAGGATGATTGCCGGCATGGTCAGCGCGAGGTAGGTGATGACGATGCCGAAAATGTTCGGGATGATGTGGCGGAATAAAATGCGCGGCGCTCCGGCACCCAGCGTGCGGCTGGCTTCAACAAACGCCCGCGTCCGCAGCGACAGCACCTGGCCGCGCACGATGCGCGCCATCGTCAGCCACGAAATCGCACCGAGGCCGACAAAGAGCAGTATCACACGCAGGCCGCCGGACAGGGCCGGTGAATTCTGGACGAAATGCGATTGTTTCAACCAGTCGCCCAGCGTGGCGATGAGCACAATCACAAAAATGATCGAGGGCAGCGAATAAAGCACATCCACAATGCGCATGAGAAACGCATCCGTGCGCCCGCCGATGTAGCCCGCCACCGCGCCCCACAGGACGCCGATGACCAGACTCACCGCCGCGCCAACGACGCCCACGAGCAACGAGATTTGTGCGCCGAACAAAACCCGCGAGAACAGGTCGCGTCCGTGGACATCCGTGCCGAACCAGTGTTGCGAAGCCGGCGGGGAGAATTGAGAATTGGAAAGCTGGTTGGGATTGTGCGCCTGCGCAAACGACGCGCCGGAAATATTCAGCGCGACCGGCCACGCAAGGATTAACACGATCAGTATCACGAGAAACCACGCGCTCCAGATCGCCGGACGGTTTTTTTTGAACCGCCGCCAGGCGCGCTGATTGGGCGACAAAAGTTGTTGCGTCGGCTCACTCATAATTGACACGCGGGTCGAGCAAGGTGTAGGCAAAATCCACCAGCAAATTCAGGCCGATGAGCAGGATGGCATAAAGCAGCGAAAGCCCGACGACCACGGTGTAGTCGCGGTTCATCGAGCTGTTGACGAGAAAGACGCCGATGCCGGGGATCTGAAAAATGTTTTCGATGATGAACGAACCGGTCAGCAGATCGGCGAGCATCGGGCCGGCGTAGGAAACCACCGGCAGCACGGCCAGCCGGCTGGCGTGCTTGAGCAGGAGCGTGTTTTCGCCGAGGCCTTTTGCCCGGGCGGCGGTGACGAATTCGGATTGCATCGCTTGCAACATTCCCTCGCGCATGAGCCGGGAAATTTTGCCGGCAAAATACAATCCCAGCGCGACCGTCGGCAAAATCATGTGCCACGGCGATTCCCAGAGCGCGACCGGTAGCCAGTCCAGCTTGATGGAAAAAATCAGAATCAAAACCGGCGCAAGAACAAAGCCTGGAATGCAGATCACCAGCAGCGACAGAAAACCACCGACGTAATCCGGCCAGCATCCACGTCGCGCGGCGGTGAGAAAACCGGCCGGCAACCCGACCGCCATCGCGAAGCAAAACGCCAGCCCGCCGAGCGTCATCGAGACCGGCAGGCTTTGCGCGATGATGTCGTTGACCGAGTGGTTGCGGTATTTCAGCGAGACGCCGAAATCACCGTGCGCGAGATCGCCGAGATAGCGGCAGTATTGTTTCCAGACCGGCTCGTCGAGGTGATATTTGGCCTTGAGGCTGCGCTCAATTTCCGGCGAGGCCGGCGCGCGTTCGTGGTCGAACGGGCCGCCGGGCGCGAGGTGCACCAACGAAAACGCCAGCGCGCTGATGACGAGCAGCAGCGGCACCGCGAACAGGATGCGTTTGAGAAAATACATTATTTCGGTGGCTTTAACATGCGGATGGTCTGCAACGGATGGATGTCGAGCAGGTTTTCATACACGCCCGAAATTTTGTTCGTGTCGAAATAATTGATGCCGACGTAAAAAAAGAGCGGGATGATCGGCGGCTCAGTTTGCACCAACAGCGTCTCCGCCTGCTGAAACAACTTCGCGCGCTTCGTCAAGTCCGGTTCCCCGTTCGCCGCCCCGACAAGCCGGTCGTAATCAGGATTCGACCAGCCGGTGCGGTTGTTGCCGTCGCCGGTGACGAACATGCCGAGGAACGTCTGCGGGTCGTTGTAATCGCCGATCCAACTGGAGCGCGCCAGGCTGTAATCCAGCCGGTCCATCGCGCCGAGATACACGTTGAATTCCATCTGCCGCAAATCCATCTGGATGCCAAGCGTGTCGCGCCACATCTCCTGGAGTTCCACGGCGACATTTTCGTGCGTCTTGGCGCCGCCGCCGGCCGCCGCGTTGAACATGTATTCAAAGCGCGGAAAATTGGTGCCGCCCGGATAGCCAGCCTCGGCCAACAATTTTTTTGCCTGCGCCGGATTGTAACTCAAGCCATCCGGTGGCAGATAATTTGCCGTGCCGTCAGGGACGAGATGCAGCGCGGGTGTTTCCCCGCCGCGCGTGATTTTTTTTACGATGCGTTCCCGGTCCACGGCCAGCGCCAGCGCCCGGCGGACACGCGGGTCGTCGAACGGTTTTTTCGTCACGTTGAACCGGACAAAATAAGTGCCGAGATAACTGAACGTGTGAAAATCCGGCCGCTTGAGCAGCACGTCCAGCAACTCCACCGGCACGAGTTCCTTGTCCCACACGATGTCCGCCTGGCCGTGCAGATACAGGTTGATGGCCGCGTTCGCCGCGCCGACCGGCAGGATGTCAATGATTTCCGACTGCGTGTTCGCGGCGTCCCAGTAGCGTGGATTTTTCTTCAGGCGGATCTTGTCGTTCAGCCGCCAATAGACGAGTTCAAACGGCCCGCTGCTCGGCAACGGCCTCGCCATCAGCCAGCGGTCGCCATATTTCCCAATGGTCTGGCGCGGCACGACGTTCAATGTTTGAAATGCGCAAAGATCGAGAAAAAACGCCGTCGGATGTTCCAGTTCCACGCGGATGGTGAACGGGTCAAGCGCGTGAACGCCGACGAGTGAGGCATCCTTGATTTTGCCTTCGTTGAACCCGCGGCCGTTTTTCAAATAGTAAAGCTGGCCGGCGTAATCGGAAGCCGTCTCCGGCCGCAGCACGCGGATCCAGGAATAAACGACATCGTCCGCGCGGATCGGTTCGCCGGTGGACCAGACAAGATTGGTCCGCAGATGAAACGTGTAGATTTTTCCGTCGGGAGAAATTTCCCAGCGTTCCGCCAAGCCTGGAATTGGCCGCGCGGTTTTGGCATCCGGGCGGGTCAAACCTTCGAACAGACCCAGCACCACCCGGCTGTCCGGCTGTCCGGTGATGATGGCCGGGTCAAGCGATTCCGGTTCCGCGCCGTTGAGGATGGTGACATCCGCCGGCGGTTCGTGGCGCGAACAGGCACCAGCCGACAACAACAGCCCCAGGCCAAAAATAAAACGCGCCCGCGAAACAAATCGCCGGGCGCGTCTGAAAAGGGTCATCGCATTACTTCACCGGAGCCGAGGTTGCAGACGTGTTGGTGTCCACCGTCAGCGGTACCGAGAGCAGATTGTTTTTCGGCAGGGCCGCCGGTTGCGTGGTGGCAGGCGTCGGAGTTGTGGCAGACGGTTGCGTCTGGATTTGCTGCAACTGTTTCTCAAACGCCGCCGTGTTCCCCAAGTGTGAACGATCCTGCATCATCCCGATGGCCAGCGCCAGCACGAAGAAAATGATGGCGGAATATTTCGTGATCTTGGTCAGGGCGTTGCCCGAACCCGCGCCGAACAGCGCGTCCGCCGCGCCGCCGCCGAACGCCAGCCCCGCGCCCGCGTCCTTTTTCGGCAGTTGAATCAGCACGAGCAAGACCAGCACCGCGCAGTTGACAATCAAAAAAAACGTTAAAACTCCGATTAAGAAACTCATGGCAATAGATTATATCGAATTTTTGATGATGTCAGCAAAACTTCTTGCTTCCAGCGATGCGCCGCCCACCAGCGCGCCATCCACGTCCGGCTGGCTCATCAGTTCCTTGGCGTTGTTCGGCTTGACGCTGCCGCCGTATTGGATGCGGACTTTCCTGGCGGTGGCTTCGTCGTAAATTTTCACTAGCAATCCACGGAGGAACGCGTGCGCGTTCTGCGCCTGCTGCGTGGTCGCGGTCTTGCCGGTGCCGATGGCCCAAACCGGCTCGTAGGCGATGACCGTTTCAACTATCTCTTCCTTTGTCAAACCAGCGAGGCTGCCGCGCACCTGGGTTTCCAAAACTTTTTCAGTCAAGTTGCCTTCGCGCTCGGCCAGCGTTTCGCCGACACAGACAATCGGCTTCAACGACGCGGCGTGCGCCGCCAGCGCTTTCTTGGCGATGAGCGCGTCGGATTCCTTCTGGAACTGCCGGCGTTCGCTGTGGCCAAGGATGACGTAGCGCACGGAAAATTCCTTCAACATGCCCGCGCAGATCTCGCCGGTGAACGCGCCGAAATTGTTCTCGCTCATGTTCTGTGCGCCGAGCTTGATGTTCTTGGTTTCCAGAATCGCCTTCGACACGGATTCGAGCGCAGTGAACGGCGGACAGACCACGATGTCCACCTCCTTCACGGCGACGAGATCGCGCGTGAGGTCGGCCAGCAGAGCCAGCGCCTCGGCGACGGTCTTGTTCATCTTCCAGTTTCCGGCAATGATTAATTTACGTTCTTTGTTCATTTCAATAATTACTTCTGCGATTAAAATTTATTTGTCCGACAACGCCGCCACGCCGGGCAGCACCTTGCCTTCGAGAAATTCCAGCGACGCGCCGCCGCCGGTTGAAGTGTGAGAGACCTTCTTGTCCGCGCCAAATTTTTTGGCGGCAGTCGCGGTATCACCGCCACCCACAACCGTGGTAGCCCCGGCCGCCGTTGCAGCCACAATGGCATCGGCCATTGCTTTGGTGGCGTTCTGATAATTGGGAAACTCAAACACCCCGGGCGGCCCGTTCCAGACGATGGTCTTGGCACGGCTGATCACCTCTGTAAATATTTTGGAAGATTCCGATCCGGCATCGAGCCCTTCCCAACCAGCGGGAATGCCGCTCTGCAACGTCGCGCTGCCCAATTTCGCGTCCGGGGCATACTTGTCGCCGGTAAGCCAGTCCACCGGCAGATGAATTTTTTTGCCCTTAGCCTTAGCCTTAGCCAGCAGCTCGGGAACAATTTTAGCACCTTCGGGATCAAAAATGGAATTACCGATGGCCATGTTGTCCTGCACCTTGCGGAACGTATAAGCCATGCCGCCGCCAATGATCAACTCATCAGCCTTGTCGAGCAGATTGTTGATGAGCTGGATTTTGTCCGCAACCTTCGCTCCGCCAAGAATGGCGAGCAGCGGACGCTTCGGATTATCGAGCACCGCGTTAAATGCGTCCAACTCCTTTTTCATCAGATAACCGCAAGCGCGCTGTGGAAGCTGCACGCCGGTCATGGAACTGTGATCGCGATGGGCGGTTCCAAATGCATCGTTGATGTAAACGTCTCCCAATTTGGTCAGGCTGGCGCGGAATGCCTTTACCTTTTCCGGATCGGCTTTGAGTTTGGAACCGTCTTCGAGTTTTACCTTGCCTTCCTCTTCGATATGGAAGCGCAGGTTCTCCAGCAAAATCACATCGCCGGGCTTGGCCTTGGCGCAGGCGGCCTCAACTTCCGGGCCAACGCAGTCATGCAGAAATTGCACCGGTCGGCCGAGCAATTTCTGAAGCGCTTCGGCCACGAGCTTGAGGCTGAATTTCTCGATGCGTTTGCCATCGGGACGCCCGAGGTGGCTCATGAGAACAACCGACGCGCCTTTGTCCAAAGCGTAGCGGATGGTTGGCAAGGCCGCTTCGATGCGTTTGGTGTTGGTGATTGCGCCGGTGACCTTGTCCTGCGGCACATTAAAATCAACCCGGATGAGGGCGCGTTTGCCCTTCAAATCAACATCTTCAATGAAAAGTTTGGCCATAGATTATAAATTTGTGTCTGTTCCGAAAAACAGGCGGTGAGGATAACAAAGAAGCCGCTGCCGTAAAGAAAATTGAATCGTGCCGGACGGAGGAACAAAATAATAAGCGGAGGTGAATTTGAAGATTCACCTCCGCCATGAAGCGGTTGCCGAAACTTACGGGCCGAGCAGAACGCGATAGAATTGCGTCGGCACGGCAGCCGCGTTTGTATCGGTGAACGTGAATGGCACGGCCGGCGAGCTGTTTGTGAGCAGGCTCTGCCAGTCAATCAGGTTGGTCGAAGACTGCAGGATGTAATCCGGACCGGTATCACCGCTGACGGTCAGCGAGAATTGGCCGTTGGCATAGCTGGGTGCACTCGCCGTTGGTTGCGCGACCGGATTGACGATCACGTTGAAACTTTGCGTGGCGCTCAAGCTCGGCGAGCCGTTGTCGGTTACGGTGAGCGTGACGGGAGTTGTGGTGCCTGCGCTCGACACTGGCGCACGCCAAGTGAAAATACCGGTGACCGAATCAAGCGCCGCGCCGGCCGGAGCCGTCAACAAGGCGAACGTCAATATTTGCGGCGGCACATCCGGGTCGGTGGCGACATTGGTAACATTCAGCGTGATGCCGACACTGGTGGTCTGATCCGCAACCGGCGCAAGTGTCGGCGCGGTGTTGCCAACCACGAGCGTCGCCGCGCTGCTGGTGATGGAACCGGCGGCATTAGACACAATCACGGAATAAGTTCCGGTGGCACCAGCGTAGGCGTCGCTGATTGTGAGCGTCGAAGCAGTTTGGCCAACAAGGTTCGTGCCATTAAAGAGCCATTGATATGCTGGCGCAGGAATGCCGGTGGCACTCACGGTGAAAGAGGCGCTCTGTCCGCCGTTGACGCTCAAACTGGCCGGATTTGTCAGAATGTTTGGCGCCATTTGTGGCAGCCAGCCGGAGAACCACGTCGGGATGTTGGTTGCCGCCAGCAAGCGCGAGTCGTTGTTCGTCACGCCAATCGTCTGAACATTCGCAAAGGACACCGGATTGATGCCGCCCAGATCCGTGTTTTGGTTCTGCCAGAACACATAGCTGTTGCTCAATGCCACGGACGGCGTGACGTAAGCCGTATTATCAATTTTACAGAACGCCCATGAATCCAAACCGCCCGCAGTGCCGTTGGAATCCGCCATGGTGATGCCGGTCACGCCCGCATCTTCCTCCAGCGTGCAACCAACGAATGTAAAGCCGTAAGCCGAATAAGTGGTGCCATTCGGATTCACCCACGGCGTGGTGGCGCTTAACGAGCCGGAAGTGGCCGTGCGCGCCGCAGTCAAGTTATAAGAGCCGGAGAGCGTGTTGGTGATGGTGTGGAGCACGCAGTTGTCGAAGTAACCGACACCTTGTCCCCAGACGTAGTCAAAGTTGCCGACGATGCGGCAGTTGTAGAAATAGCCCTGCGACGTGCTGGCATTGATCAGAACGGTGTCCTGCCGGCTGACGATGTCGCAGTTGTTCACCACGCACCGCAAGCCGTTGTTGTAAATCGTCAACGCTTCGGCCTGTGAGCCGCCTTGCACCGTTCCGTTGGTGATCGTCAGGTTTTCAAACCTCACGTCGCTGGCATTGACCTTGACCGCCATCCGGGAAGCGGTGCTGCCGTTGAGATTGTTGTTGTTGGCATAACCCACAAAAGTTCCCTGACGGCTTTGGCCGCGGAAGGTGATGTTGTTCTTGCCTGAAACATCCACGATTTCGACATAGTTACCGCTGTTGATGTTAATCAAAGCGTAATTGGTGTTGCTCGAAGGAATGGAATCCACCGCACCCTGCACGGTCAGAAAATCTCCGCTGCCATCGGCGGCCACCACCAAGTTGGTGGTATTGGCCGGGCCGCCGGTCTTGGTGGTGAACTGCCACACATTGGTGGCGGTGATGCCGGTGAAATAGGCTCCGTTGGTGTCCACAATCACGCCGGGATCCATCGTCACATAATAAGTCTGGTTGGAAGTGAGAACATCCAGATGCGGATAGATGACCGCCGTGCTGCCATTAACAATGACCGGGAAGGTGTAGAAAGCGTCACCGGCGATTGTCCGGGACTGCGTGCCGTTGACCGAGTTCAAACTCATGTCCAGTGTGTCCACGGGCGTCGCGCTGTTGGTAATGTTGTAAATCCGGACTTTTCCAGTGAAGCCGGCCGCGACGGGCTGACTGAAGGACATGGACAACGGTGTGTCATAGCAGATGCCGATTGCATTATTGGCCGGAGACAGCGGTGCACCGGTGATGGTTGAATTGACCGCCAGCACGGCATTGGAGCTCGTCACGGAACCGGCGGCGTTGCTGACAACCACCTTGTAACTGCCAATGTTGGTGAGCGCGACGCTGGCTATGGAGTAACTCGAACCGGTCGCGCCGGAAATCGGACTGCTGCCGTAATACCATTGATAGGTTGGTGTCGGCACGCCGCTGGCCGTCACGGAAAAGCTGGCCGGATCGCCCACATTCAGCAGCAGGTTCGTCGGCTGGCTGGAAATGCTCGGGGTGACAATGACGTTGATGGTGAAATTGGTCGAGGCGGTGCCGAGATAATTGCTGGCCGTCACGGAATAGGTGCCGCCGGCGTTGGCTGCCACATTGGCAAGCGTCAGCAATGAACTTGCCCCAGACTGGATCAAGTTGTTGTTATTATCATACCAATAAAGCAGCGGACTGGGCGAACCGGTGGCCGTAACAGTCACATTTGTTCCCTGGCCGGCAATGACCGTCGCATTCGTCAGAGAAATCGCCGTGATCGCCGGAGCGGTGTCGCTGGAAGCAATGTTCAACAGCGCCGGTGAACTGGTGGTGGAACCATAGGTGTTGGTGATGACCACAAAATAATTTGCCGTATCCGCCACCTGCGCATTGGCAAAACTCAAATTGGCCGTCGCAGAGCCGGAAATCGTCGAACCATTTCCCGTCGGACCATCCGACAGCGCATTTGTTGCCGAGGCCGTGGCTTGATACCATTGATAACCCAGCGGCGTCGCGCTGCTCGCGCTCATTGTCACCGCAAAATCAGTTCCGGGCGTGTTGTCGCCGGGACCACCGCTGTAACCCAAAGGCTGCACGCCGACGACCGGATTCGGCGGCACCAGGGAAACCGCACTCAAAGTCACCGTCACCGCGCTGCCGCTGGTGTTATTGAACATGACGCCGAATTCGTTGAAGGTCGTCACGTTCACGTTCGTCGCGGTTTTGGGTGTGGTTCCGTAGGATTGCTGCGTGACGCCCGAACCATTGCAAACCAATCCGGCATTCGCCAGCACACTGGAAGAGGTACCGATTTGCATCAACCCGCTCTTGTTGTTCACCTGCATCTGGCCGGCATAAGTCACGCCCGCCGCCGGTGTGCCGGTGTTGGATTTGCCGGAATTAAACCCATTGTTGCTGTCATAAACCATGAACGTGGCATTCGTCCAAACACGTTCAAACA
>CAZIFP010000032.1:0-15853 GCA_964538105.1 uncultured Bifidobacteriaceae bacterium | reverse complement strand
GGACTTGAACCTCCAATCCTTGCGGAACCAGATCCTAAGTCTGGCGTGTCTGCCAATTCCACCACGCGCGCATCGTTTTTTATCAGAGTATTACAGAGATTTTAAGCGTGGCAATTTTCCCACTTTCTCCCGTCTTTGTATCCTCAAACTATTGACCTGTGGAAGCTGAACCGGGCATTCCACAGCGCAACCGAAAATAGAAAAACATTTTCCGAGGATGGAAAAGTGCCGCACCTGTTGCAATACAGCAGCAACTGCAATTATTATGGCGAAATCAAAGTTGGCGGCAAGCTGATTCGGAAGCGTTTGTGGAACCAGGCACGCTCAACTGCCGCCAAGTGGCGGCGCTGGCCGGACTGGCTCAAAACACACGCGAAAGTGGTTGATGGCATGGATCCCGCCGCATCGGTGGTGGTCGCGCTCCTGTCAGGTGTGTCCTCTTACATGGCCGGACTGATAGCTGCCCCGTTTCAACCGTCAACTCCAAGAATTTTATCAGCGGCTGCATGTCACCGGAAAACCCGCCAAAGTTGCGTTCACCGCCGTCATGCGCAAATTCATTGTTCTCATGAACCACATCCTTAAAAATCCTAACTTTGCACTCCAAAAATAATATACCGTTGCTCCTCTTACCTCAATGCCATCGAGCATCTCCGGGCTGGTTTCAAAACCCTTTTGCGCAAAGATCTGGCCACCGCCACCAACCTCTTCCTTTTTATCGTCAATATGTCCTAATATTATTGTTAATTGCTATGTTGAGCGCGCCATCAGCGCTTGGTTGCCAAAATCTTGGTTTTTTCGCCACACGAATGATTTCATGCAGATTTCCTCACGCTCAAACACCGGGCTTGATTTTATTACGCAGAGGAATAATTTCTGTTCATGCCAATCTATGAATTTCATTGCGAAGCCTGCGAGCGGGACAGCGAAATCCTCGTCCGCTCGACCGACTGGAAAAATGCCGAATGTTCGCATTGCGGCTCGAAGAAGCTGGCGAAGAAATTTTCCACCTTCGCCGCCGCCAGCGCCGGCCAAGCAACGTCCGGCAAGTCCAGCAACGGCGGCGGACATCACTGTTGCGGCGTCGGTTGCCAGCATTGATTTTCCGGCGGCGAATCATTCATTTCCCGTTCGCGCAGCCACGCAAAAATCACCGGCGTCACAATCAGGATGCACGCCAGGCTGCTCACCATGCCGCCGATGATGGGCGTCGCCAGCGGCCGCATCACCTCCGAACCCGGCCGCACGCTCCACATGATCGGCAGCAGGCTCGCCACTATAGTGGCGACCGTCATCACCTTCGGGCGCAGCCGCAGCCGCGCGCCGTCCTTCACGGCTTGGACCAAATCCGCGCGCGAAAAAAGTCCGCCGCGTTCGGCCTTTTTCTTTTTCACCGCCTCATCGAGATAAACCACCATCACAACGCCCGTTTGAATCGCCGTGCCGAACAGCGCGATGTAGCCGACCCAGACCGCGACGCTGAAGTTGCAGCCCAGCAGCCATTGCAGAAAAACGCCGCCGGTCATCGCGAACGGCACCGCGAGAATGACGTGCGCGGCTTCCTTGAAGCTGTGATAAATGATGTAGAGCAGCAGGAAAATGATGAACAAGGTCATCGGCACGATCATCCGCAATGTGCGTTCCGCGCGAATCTGGTTTTCAAACTGGCCGCTCCATTCAATCGTCATGCCCGGCGGCAGCGTGATTTCCTTCGCGATGCGCGCCTGCGCCTCCTTTACAAAACCGCCGAGGTCGCGGTCCTGGACGTTCGCTTGCACGAACACACGCAACCGGCCGTTTTCGCTGGCGATTTCATCCGGTCCGAGGGCGCGGGAAATTTTGGAGACCGAGCCGAGCGGAATAAATTTTCCGTCCGGCGTCGGCACCAGCACATCGCCGAGCCGTTCCAGATCATCGCGCTCGCCACGTTCCAGCCGGACTTGCACCGGAATCCGCGCGCGGCCTTCGATGACGGTGGAAACGTCCGCGCCGCCGATGCCGGACTCGACGACGTCCAGCACATCCTGCGCGCGCAGGCCAAAATGTCCCAGCGCGTCGCGGTTCACTTCAATATTCAAATACGGTTTGCCCTGCATCCGTGACGCGGCGGCACCGACCGCGCCGGGAATCTGACGGACAACGCGCTCGACCTCGAAGGCCTTTTTCTGGATCGCCTGCAAATCATCGCCGAGAATCTTGATGCCGACCTGCGCACGGATGCCAGTGCTGATCATCAAAATCCGGTTTTGAATCGGCTGGAGAAAGCCGGGAACGTAACCCGGCACTACCGAAAGTTTTTCCGTCAGTTCGGCGATGAGCTTGTCCTCGGTCATGCCCGCGCGCCAGGTTGATTTCGGTTTGAGCATGATGGTCGTCTCGATCATCTGCACCGGTGCCGGGTCGGTGGCGGTGTCCGCGCGGCCCAGCTTGCCGGCGACGGATTCAACTTCCGGCGTCTGCTTGATGACCGCGTCCTGCCACGCCATGATGCGCTTGACTTCCGTGAGCGACACGTCCGGCAACAGCACCGGCATGAACAGCAGGCTGCCTTCGTTCAGCGGCGGCATGAATTCGCTGCCCAAACCGCGCGGCAGCCTGGCTGCAAGTTGCGGGCTGAGGTGCGAAAATTTCTCAATGATCGGGCGCGGAATGCCAAACGCCAGCGTCAGCGTCGCGACCAATGAAACCACCGCCAGACCGACGACCGTTTTCCGCCAGCGCAACGCCCAATCCAAAATCGGATCGTAAATCGCCAGCAGCCCGCGCATGAGCAGGTTTTTATCCTCGTCTTGAAACGGCCCGCGCATGAACAGCGCGCACAACGCCGGCACGAGCGTCACCGCGAGAATCGCCGCGCCGGCCATCGCGAAGGTTTTGGTGAACGCCAGCGGATGAAACAGTTTTCCTTCCTGTCCGGTCAGCGCGAACACCGGCACGAACGCGAGCAGGATGATGAGCATCGCAAAGAAAATCGGCCGGCCCACCTGTGTCGCCGCTGCGAGCGTGACCTCGGTGATTTCCGCGCCGTTCAGCCGGCCGCCCTTTTTCTTTTCGGCTTCGCTGGCGTGGCGCACCACGTTTTCGACCATCACGATGCCCGCGTCCACCAGCACGCCGATGGCGATGGCGAGCCCGGACAGCGACATGATGTTCGACGAAATGCCGAAATGATTCATCAGGATGAACGACGCCAGAATTGAAAGCGGCAGCGGCAGCGCGACAATTAAAATGCTCCGCCAGTGTGCGAGAAAAATGATCGCCGCCAGCGTGACCAGAATAATTTCCTCGGTTAGCGCGTGCTTGAGCGTATCGAGCGTGCGCGCGATCAATTCGCTGCGGTCATAAAACGACCTGATGGTGACGCCGGGCGGCAGGCCACTGGAAATCTGCGAAATTTTTTCCTTCACCGCGCTGATGACCGCCATCGCGTTCTCGCCGTTGCGCATGACGACCACGCCGCCGACCACCTCGTGTCCGTCCACGTCCAGCGCGCCGCGCCGGAAATCGCCGCCAACCTGGACCGTCGCCACGTCCTTCAAATAAACGCTCGCGCCATTGCGCTGGGTCAGGACGATTTTTTCCAAATCGGTGTTCGTCTGCACGAGGCCGATGCCGCGCAGGACGAATTCCATTCCGTTTTCCTCGATGACTTTGCCGCCGACATTCAAATTGCTTTGTTTCACGGCATCCATGACCTGCGACAACGTCACGCCCAGCGCGCGCATCCGCAGCGAGGAAACTTCAATCTGATATTGCCGCACAAAACCGCCGAGGCTCGCCACTTCCGCGACACCGGGAACGGAATTCAACTGGTAGCGCACAAACCAGTCCTGGATCGCGCGCAACTGGCCGAGGTCGTAGCCGCCGTTCGGGGATTTCGCCGGATCAACGTCGAGATAATATTCGTAAACCCAGCCGAGGCCCGTGGCGTCCGGGCCGAGCCGGGGCGTGACGCCTGACGGCAGCGTGTCGCCGAGATAATTCAGCCGCTCCAGCACGCGCGAGCGCGCAAAATAATTGTCCGTTTGGTCGTCGAAAATCACCGTGACGAGCGAGAAGCCGAACATCGAGCTGGCGCGGACCGTTTTCACGCCGGCCAGTCCCTGCAAGTTCACCGACAGCGGATAAGTGACCTGGTCCTCGACTTCCTGCGGACTGCGGCCGGGCCAGTCGGCATAGACGATGACTTGGTTTTCGCTCAAGTCGGGAATCGCGTCCACCGGCGCGTGAAAGAGCGCGTGAACGCCGAGGCCGGCGAGCAGCAGCGCGCCGCAGACGACGAGGAAGCGGTTGCGCAACGACCATTCGATGATGCGGTTGATCATAAAATTATAATCCGGCGGCGAGCTGCGCTTCGGAATCAATCAGGAGGTTTCCGTTCGTGACGACCTTGTCGCCGGCCTCCAGGCCCGCGAGCACTTCGTAAAATGCATCGCCGGCGCGGCCGAGCAGCACCGCGCGCAGAAGGTAATGACCGCCGCCCTTATCCAAATACACCACCGGCCCGACGCCGCGCGAAATCACGGCGCTGCGCGGCACGGTCAGCACCGGCTCCGTTTCGGCGACGACATGGCTCTCGGCGTAAAGGCCGTTGAAAAATCTGTGCGAACCCAGTTCGCCGGCCTTGATGGGCGGATCGGAAAGTTCCGCGCGCACCTTCGTGCTGGTCGTCATGTTGTCAAAGTTTTCATCAACGAACGGCTGGTTGCCATGCAGCTTGATTTGTGCGGTGAAAATTCCCCCCGGCACGGAAGGAACGATGACCCGAAGTTTCTGGCCGGTTTTCAACCACGGCAGATCGCGTTCATAGACTGTGAACTCGAACCACGCCTGCTGCGAGGAATTCGCCATGATCTGGCCGCCGAAGTGCAGCGTGCGGGTCAGTGGCTGGTTGGTGATGGTTTCAGTCTGGACGTTGATGACGGTCACACTGCCGGGATTGAGCCTGACCATGCCGGGCATCATTTTTGATTCCATCCCGGCTTCGCCCTCATAAATCGGCACCAAGTTCATGCCGCAGATCGGGCATTTGCCGGGCTTGTCCGACTTGATCCACGGATGCATCGCGCTCTGGTAATAAAGTATTTTGCGACCGGCCGCCGCTGCTGGCGTCGGCGCGGGCGCGGGCGACTTGTTTTTGAACAGCCACATGCCGCCGGCACCGGCCAGCAGGACAACCAACAAAAGAATTATGCGTTTCATAATGCTTCGTTAATTGTGTCCGCAGCCGCCGCAACAACCGTCCGATTTTATCGCGGGCGCGGCGTTCGTGCTGTTGTCCGGCGCATAAACCGGCACGAGATGCATCCCGCAGATCGGGCAGTCGCCGGGTTTGTCCGCCCGCACCGAGGGATGCATCGGACAGGTGTAATAGAGAATTTTTTTGCTGACGGAATTTGTTTCCGCCGCATTTGAAAGTCGTGGAGCGGTGAACAACATTGCGCCCGCGCCCAAAACCGCCGCCAAAACCATCGTAATCATCAATTTCGTTTTCAAAATTTTCATTTTATAATTTTTTGTCCGCCGTTTGTGCGCGGCGAAATTTCAAGACAGTTCACGGGCACAAAAAATCCGTGGAGTAAAAAGGAAAAGACCGTCGCACGCCGGCTCAAGGCATACTACGGGCGTTGGAAGGAAGGAATCAGATCAGCCGGGCGCAGTTCCGCGCGAACAGCGGAACGCCGGCCGCCATCAACGGCGGCACATTGGCGGAAGAAATCGAACCCGTCTCATTTTCCGGCAAAGTCCAGACCGCAAAAGCTGCGGCAAGCAATGAAAACTGGCTGGATTGAACTTTGGACGACGGCACCGGGGCTGCGGGCGCGGACTGCGAACCGGACGCCGGTTGCGCGGCGCAGCAGGGCATGACGCCGTGGCGGCAGCAGGCGGGGAGCGGCTGCTTGGCGCACGTCGGTGACGGCACTTGCGCCCGCAGGAACGGAGTTCCCGCCAGCACGAGGCAACAGACGATGGCCCAGATTGTTTTCACATTTTGAATATCATGCCGCCCGGCGGATCGTGCCGCACATTTTTTGGCATTAACCTGTCAATTCTTGCTCGCCATGGCCTTGGCTTCGGCGTCGGTGATGACCTTCATGTATTTGTCCGGGTCCTTGAGAAACTTCGGCTTGCACATCGGGCAGCAAAACTTGACCTCCTGGCTGATGCCCTTCGCCTTGTCCTGGTAGATGAACACGATGGGGTCGCCCATGTCGCCGCCGAGCTTATCGCCAGAAATGATGCAGGTGTCGAGCGGATACGGCACGGGTTTGGCGGGCGCCGCGAGCGAGCTAAAGGAAATGGCGGCCAGAGCCGCGGCCAGAACCACCGCTCCGATCATCGGGCGGCTGATGCGATTGAATGATTTCATGATTTAATTTCTTTTGTCCAAATTAAGCACCCGTCATTGGGCGCTGACGGTATTACACTACCGGGGCTGGAAACCCTCAAATAGTTTGAAACTTCCGGCCGGTCAAGATAGCCGATTAGACGGAATATACAAGCGGCCCGGAGAATTTAGCGCAGTGATACAACCGGACGTTATTCGCCACCAAGTCCCATGGAGGCCAATATCAGCCCGATTGCCTGTATCGGATGAAATCCCCAGCTGTCGTAAGTCGTCAGAACGCCGTTCACGACCACGGGATTTGTTTCCGAGGACTGCATCGCCAGACGGATGCGAAAATCTATGTTTGATTTCCATTTGTCCACGTTGAACAAACCTTGCAGACGATGAACGCCTTCGGTTTCATCACGTTTTGCGACCGGTTCGCCCAGAAAAGCGTCAACCCCTTGCGGCATCGTTGATTCGGAAAAATAGACCGCCGACACCGCATCATTCGAGAGACGATAATCGTTGTTCACATACTTCTGGCGGTCATGGACGAAAAAAATCACACCTCCGGAAAAGCCGAAGCCGGTCAGGGCGTCAACCGACTTTGGATCCAGGTTTTGAAACTGCAGGCCGATGGGAATGACCGCCGGAGCATTGGTTGCCGTTGTCCCCCGCGTGACAGTTCCGCGAAATTCGCCATACTGCTCGGAGACACATCCGCCCCCGGCCGCTGCCAGCAGCAACGCCAGCAACAACCGGACGGCATGAAGTTTGAATCGCATGATCGTTGATGGCCGGTTGTATTTTGAGGCAAAGGTTCTGTCAAGCACTCCTGCGGGAATTATTTCCGGGAAAATCTGCATTTGAAATGAGGTGGGGCCGTGCGGCCTGGGACGAGCGGCAACTCGTCCCTGCCATTTCAGGTGAACATGATGGAATTGGGGACGATCCAACTGCCCGCGCCGGTGCTGTCGCCTCCACCCTGATCTTACCGGTGTCAGTGTCCTAAATTCCGTCACCAAACCGGTTAAATTGTCCACCGGACGGTTAAAAGCGGCGTTGAGCTATATTAAGCTGTCACCGGTTAATATTAAGCTGTCGCCGGTCAATATAACTCAATGACCGGATAATATAACTCGACGACGGATCAATAAAGAGCAGTGACAAGTCAATATAACCCAGTGACCGGATAATAGAACTCGATGACCGCTTAATAGAACTCGACGACCAAATCAGGAAGCAAAACCATCAAAAACAAGGGAAATCCGAAAAACACTGTTAACCCAGCCGGAAGCCAGCCGTGCCCTGTCTCGTAACAGGACAAATTCCCGTTTTGCGCCTGAATTCGATTGGCCGTCCAGCTAATCCCGGCGAGCGGATTTAAAGATGACGGGCTGCAAAGCAAGAATTAGCGCCAAATTGCGGTTCAGAGTTTCGCATTCCGTAATCGCAGCGCGTTGGCGATGACTGAAACCGAACTCAAACTCATGGCCGCGCCAGCGATGATCGGATTCAGTAGCCAGCCGAAAAATGGATAAAGCAAACCCGCCGCGAGCGGGATGCCCAGCGCATTATAGGCGAAGGCAAAGAAAAGATTTTGCCGGATGTTCCGCATCATGGAACGGCTCAAGGTGATGGCTTTGGCGATGCCGAGCAGATCGCCTTTCACGAGCGTGATGCCTGCGCTTTCCATCGCCACGTCCGTGCCGGTGCCCATGGCGATGCCGACGTTGGCGGCGGCTAGAGCGGGCGCGTCGTTGATGCCGTCACCGGCCATTGCCACGATCTGTCCCTGCTGCCGGAGTTTTTGGATGCGCTCGTGTTTGTCCTTCGGTTCAACGCCCGCTGCCACTTCATCAAGTCCGAGGGTTTTGGCGACGGCGTTCGCGGTGCGCTCGTTATCGCCGGTAAGCATGATGATTTTCAGGCCGAGCTTGTGGAGTTGCGCGATGGCTTCGGGCGTCGAGGCCTTGATGGGATCGGATACCGTGATAATTCCCGCAGCCTTGCCATTGATGGCAACGAACATCGCCGTCTGGCCTTCCGCCTGCAACGCCGTCGCCTTGGGTTCGATGCTTCCCAAGTCCGTGACGTTTCGTTCTTGGAGGAATTTTAATTTACCAACGGCGATTTCGCGTCCGCCAATTTTTCCAACGACTCCGCCACCGGTGATGGAATTGAAATCCGTCACGCCTTGCAGCTTCACATTGCGTTCTTTCGCTCCGCGAACAATCGCGGCGGCGAGCGGATGTTCGCTGTTTTGTTCCACCGACGCGGCAGTAATCAACAATTCATCTTCCGTTATGCCGTTGGCAGGAATGACCTGGGTGAGTCGTGGCTTGCCTTCGGTGAGCGTGCCGGTTTTGTCCACGACGACGGTGGTGACCTTTTCCATGACTTCCATGGCTTCGGCGTTGCGGATGAGCACGCCCGCCTGCGCGCCGCGACCGATGCCGACCATGACGGTCATCGGTGTGGCGAGTCCAAGCGCGCATGGGCACGCGATGATGAGCACGGCGACCGCGTTGACGATGGCATGGGCCAAGCGTGGTTCTGGACCGGCCAAAGCCCAAACAATGAAGGTCAATACCGCACAGGCCAGCACCGCCGGGACGAACCAGCCGGAAACCTTGTCGGCCAGCGCCTGAATCGGCGCGCGGCTGCGTTGCGCGTCGGCAACCATCTTGACGATTCGCGCCAGCACGGTTTCACTGCCGACGTGTTCGGCCTGCATGAGAAAACTGCCGGTGGTGTTGAGCGTGCCGCCGGTCACTTTGTCGCCGGTGTTTTTCTCCACGGGAATCGGCTCGCCGGAGATCATGGATTCGTCCACCGAGGTTTTTCCGTCGAGCAGGACGCCGTCCACCGGAATCTTTTCGCCGGGACGCACGCGCAATTTGGCTCCGGCTTGGACGGATTCCAGCGGCACGTCGCGTTCTTCGTTGTCTTGAACCACCCGCGCAGTTTTTGGCGCGAGATTCAGCAGGGCGCGAATGGCACTACCGGTTTTGCTACGCGCTCGCAATTCAAGCACCTGACCGAGCAGCACGAGCACCACGATCACCGCTGCCGCCTCGAAATAAATTCCGACCTTGCCATCAGGCGCGAACGAAGCCGGAAATGCGCCCGGCACGAGCATCACTACTGCGCTAAACAAATAGGCCGTGCCGACGCCAATGGCGATCAGCGTGAACATATTCAAATGTCGCGTGACGATTGAATGCCAGCCGCGCTTGAAGAACGGCCCGCCCGCCCAAAGCACAACCGGAGTTGCGAGAGCAAATTGAATCCAGCGTGACTTGTCACCCATTATCCAGTTCCCATGATGACTCAGCGATGGAATCAAGTGTGCCATCGCCAACATAATAACTGGCAATGCGAGCGCCGCGCCGATCCAAAACCGGCGCGTCATGCCTGTTAGTTCATGATTATCTTCCTCGACGGCAGAAGTCGTTTTCAACTCCAACGTCATGCCGCACTTGGGACAGTTTCCCGGATGATCCTGCTGAACCTCCGGGTGCATCGGACAGGTGTAAACGATGTTGTTGTCGGTGACCATATCAGCGCAGCCTCATCTGGTATGAATTCACTTCACAGCCGCGCGACTGAATTATTTCTTGGACAGCTTGCGGATCACGACCGCCAGCAGGACGACGACGGCCACTCCGATTACCGTCCAAAGCCACATCCCGCCGCCCGACCATCCATTCATCCATCCGTTGGTATTGTTCATCATATTCGATTGTTTTCAATTGGCAGGCAGCGGATGGCATGTTTGGAAATTATTTTCCTGCAATCTGCATGATTGCCAAAAGCCATGTTACGCCGTTGATTTGGTTTGGCCATAGGGTGTAACCCTACCACGAAAATAATTTTGCGGGATTTTCCACTGCACGGGGTAAGTCAATTGTAATCACACGACGGCGCAATGAAGCTCCGTCGAAACAGAAAGAAAGAAAAAATATGAAAACAAAAATCCTCATCGTCGGTGCGTTCGTCACCGTGTTCACACTGTCAACCTTCGCCACCAATGCGCTGCTTTCACCGCGCGCCGCCGGCAACCAGGCCACGGTCGTCTCCAGCGTCACCATTGACCAGCCGGTTCCGGTAGCCAGCGCCGTCCTGCTCTCGCCACGCGCTGCGGGAAATGAAATTGCCACGGTCGCCAGCAAGGAAACGGTCGCAGTCAAATGTCCCGCCATCGGCAGCCCGAAATATATCACTGCCGCCGGGCCGGCTGCGCGCACCAGTTGCTGCGGTCTCACGCTGGCGGAATGCGCCACGATGGACCGGATGCCGAAATAAACCCCGGGTTGTCCCGGCCTGAACAAAACGGTAAACTACGGGCGGCGGATAAAATCTCCGCCGCCTTCATCCCATGAAAAAAGAAAACTTAGCCGATGAGAAACTCAGCGCGCTCCTGCGTGAATCACGCCTGTCGCCATCGTTGCCGCCGCGCTTTCAGGAAAATGTCTGGCGGCGCATCGAAGACGCTGAAGCCCCTGCCAAATCAAGCGTCACCTGGCTGGAAGCGTTCGTGGCATTGATACTGCGTCCGCGTTTTGCCTATGCCACGCTCGCCGCGCTGATGCTCGCCGGCATTTCGCTCGGCGCCTACAGCGGCGCGCAATCCGCGCGGCATGAGGCGGAGGCGCGTTATGTCGCGTCCGTCGCGCCCAATCCGTTGCGCTGAACATGAACCGTCCGCTCGCCATTCTGCTGGGCGTGCTGATGCTGGGCGCGGCGGTTTTTGCCGGCTCCTACTTCGCGGCCCGGCACACCTGCGCAACCGTGATGAGCAGCACGGATGATTTAAGCTGGCTGCGCACGGAATTTCATTTGAGCGACGCGGCAATGGCGCGCGTCCGGCAGTTGCACGAGGGTTATCTGCCGCAGTGCATGAAAATGTGCGCGAAGCTGGCCGCCAAAAAAGCCGAGGTCGCGGACGTGCTTGCGAACGGAACCAACGTCACCGTCGGCGTGCAGCAAAAATTGACGGAACTCGGCGAGCTGCGCGCGCAATGTCAGGCGCAGATGCTGCAACATTTCATCGCCGTCAGCCGGGCGATGCCGCCGGAAGAGGGCCGCCGCTATCTCGCCGAAATGGAGAGGCTCACCCTCGGTTTCCACGAGGAGATTGAGCAAACGATGGACATGTCCGCCAAGCCATGAGCCCCGCCAATCCTGATGCCGGGCCGTCGCCGGAAGATTTGGCGCGGGAGGCCGACGCGCGCGACCGCGCCGACATGGAACGGTTGATGGCCGGCCACGAAACCGCGCTCAACGATTTGATGGAGCGGCACGCGACGCCGGTATTCCGTTTTCTCTGCCGCATGGTTGGTAACGAGGACGACGCCAATGAACTGGCGCAGGAGACATTCTTGCGCGTTTTCAAGTCCGCCGGCAGTTTTCGTCTGGAACAAAAATTTTCCTCGTGGCTGTTCACCATCGCCGCGAACCTGGCGCGGAATCATTTCCGCTGGCGCGCGCGGCATCCGAACGTCTCGCTTGACGCGGAAGATCCGGAAACCGAGCAGACGCTCGGTGGCACGTTGCCGGCGGACGGTCCCGCGCCGAACGAAGAAGCTCTCGCCGCCGAACGCGCCCAGGCCGTGCGCGCCGCCGTCGGGAAATTGCCGGACGATTTGCGCGAGGCGATTGTGCTGTGCGAATGGGAGGAACGCACCATTGCCGAGGCTGCGGCGATTCTGGAAACGACGCCGAAGGCCGTGGAATCACGACTCCATCGTGCCCGGCAGATTTTGCGTGAACGCCTGAAATCGTGGCTTTGATGGCTTGATTTCCGCGAATTTGCAGCAATGATTCCCCGATGGCATTACCGAATGCACCTGTCACTTTGAGCGTCGAGCAAATCGGGGAGTTGAACCGCAAGCTCTCCATGATGCGCCACGATGTCAACGGCAAGCTGACGCAGATCTCGCTCGCCGTGGAACTGCTGCGCCTCCAGCCCGACGGCGGCGAGCGCTGGCTGGGCATGATGGCCGAGCAACCGCAAAAAATCGTCGCCGAACTCACGCAGTTTTCGCGCGACTTTGAAGCCGCGCTTCGCATCACGCGGCCTTGATGCGGCGGCGCAACACCGTTTTTGACTTTGGCGGCAACTCCGGCACACTCGCAAAATGGAACGGACCGAAGCGGAACTCATTGCAGCGGTGCTGAAAGGCGACGCCGCCAGCTTCGAGCCGCTCGTCCAGAAATATTCCCCGCGCGTCTTCGCCACCGCACGCCGCTACGCCCGGCGCGAAAGCGAGGTCGAGGACATTGCGCAGGAAGTATGGCTCAAGGCATTTTCCAAGCTCCAAAGTTTCAGGAGCGAGGCACCATTTGAACACTGGCTAATGCGGATGACGGTCAGGACCTGTTACGACTTTCTGCGAGGGCACCAGCGCAACCGCGAGTCTTCCTTTTCCGAATTGAGCGAGCCGGAAACCGACTGGCTGGAGCGGTTTGTGGCCGACCCGGGCAGCGCCGCCGAGGATGCCGACGCGGCGAAGTTGCTGGTCGGCCGCTTGCTCGAAAAACTTTCGCCGCCGGCACGGCTGGTCATCACGCTGCTGGAAATTGAAGACCGTTCTGTGAAGGAAATCGCGGCGCTGACCGGCTGGTCGGTGGCGCTGGTGAAAGTCCGCGCCTTCCGGGCGCGCAGCGAGATGCGGAAAATTCTGGCGAAAATGGCCAGGGACAAGTATCTGTAACCCGACGCCGCAGGAGGGCGTCTAAAAAATTGAAATGCTATGAATCTGGCAGATTTGCAAACGAAACTGATTGCCGCCGCCCGCGCCGACGTGCCGGGCGACCAGGTGCCGTATGCTTTTGAAAAGCGCGTCACGGTGCTGCTCGCCGCCCGCGGCGCGCCGGACAATCTGGCGCTGTGGGTGCGCGGACTCTGGCGCGCGGCGGTTTCGTGCGTCGCGGTCACCCTGCTGTTCGGTGCGTGGGCGGTGCTCAATCCAACGACGTCCTCGACGACCGGCGACCTCTCGCAAAACTTTGAGAGCACGCTGCTGGCGTCGGTGGACCAAAGCGACCAGGCACAGTGAACTACTGGAAAGTCATTCTGGCGACCGTGGTGATTTTTGGCGCGGGAGTTCTGACTGGCGGCCTGCTGGTGAATTTCGTGGATCATTCGCACCCGAAAAATCCGCATCATTCGCAGGCAAACGCCGGGGGGCACGCGACCACCAACAATGCCGTGCCGCCGCGCTGGGCGGAAATCCCTCCGCCGCGCCTGGCGGAAAAATTGGGCAAACAATTCGTGCAGCAGCTCAACGACGAGCTCCAGCTCACGCCGGAGCAGCGCGATAAAATCGAGAAACTCATTGCCGAAGGCCAGGAACGCAACCGCGAAATCTGGACCAACGTCGCGCCGAAAATGCGCGCGGTGATGCAGGAAGTGAACCAGCAGATCCGCGCGGAACTGACGCCGGATCAGTTGAAGGTGTTTGAAGAATTGCTGAAACACCCGGCACGCCGGCCGCAAAATTTGACCAACGAGATCGTTCTGCCGCCGATAAATGTCCCGCCGAGGATGCCGACAAACCCGCCGCCCGTCTAATTCTTATTCGCCGGCCAACAGAGCGCCGATTTTTTTCCGCAGTTCCTTCGTCACGGAATCCACCGAACGGTTGCCGTCCAGGATCGTGAAGCCGTAGGTTTTTTGCAGCTGCCGGAACGCCATCTGCATCGCGGTCTGATATTTCAGGAAGCTGTCGAACACGTCGCGCGACAAGCCCAAGTCCATGCCGCTTTCCCAATAGTCGAGCGTCGCGCTTTTGGCGAGGTTGCGCTGCACCAGCTCCTGCGCCTCGACGGAGAGATAAAAAACCGCGTCAGGTTCCAGCGCGATGCCGTAAAGATTTTTCAGCCACGCACCGTTCATGCCCCGCACCATGTCGCGCGCCATCAGCGTATAAATATAACGGTCGGCCAGCACAATGAAACCGGCCCGGAGCGCCGGCAACATGATGTTTTCGAGCTGGTCGGCAAAATCCGTCGCGTAAAACAGGCTCAGCGTCGAACGGCTTAAAATATTTCCGGCCTGCGCCTTGTCCAGTTCCTCGCTGACCAGAGTGGAACGTTTCAAGCCGACCTGCACGGTGGCGTGGCCGCAGGTTTCCAGCCACTCCACCAGCCGCGCGATTTGTGTGGAGCGCCCCGAACCATCCGCGCCCTCGACGACGATCAGTTTGCCCGCAAGGTCTTCGGGCTTCACGCCCGGAATGCCGTGGCCGTAAAAGCGGCGGCAGTTATTTTTGCCGGCGGAATTTTTCATGCGGTCGCATCCTCCCCGACTTCCGTCGTTTTTTCGTCCGCGCGGACCGCCGGCGGCAGCGGCAGCGGGCTGCGGCGCTTGAATTTTTTCAGGTCAATTTTTTCGGCAATGAGTTTTCGCACCAGCCCCTGTTGTTTTTCGACGTGCTGGTTCGCATCCATGACCATGAATTTGAATTCGCCGCTCATCGCCATGTATTGCTCCAGAATCCGGCCCTGGAAAATGCGGAAGCTTTCATACGGATCGGTCGAAAGCCGCAGATCCATGCCTGCCTCGAAGAATTTCAATTTGGGCCGGCCGTCCAAAATGCGTTGCAGCGACACCTCCAGATCCGCCTTGAAGAAAAACGTGAGGTCGGGCTGCGCGGCGAAATTGTAAAGACCGCGCACCCAGTCCGGCGGACAGCCGCGCGTCACGTCGCGGGCGAACGCGGTGAAAATGTAGCGGTCGCACAGCACGACGTAGCCGGCGCGCAGCAGCGGCAGCAGATGCCGTTCGTAACGGTCGGCGAAATCCGTGGCGTGAATCAGGCTGAACGTCGTCGGCGTGAGCAGCTCGCGTTTTTTGCCCTTGCTGGTGGCGGATTTCACCAGCTCGGAAGAATTCCATTCGCTGAAATAGACCTTGATGCCCTCGGCTTCGAGCCAGCGTTTGAGCAGATAAATCTGCGTGGACTTGCCCGAGCCGTCGAGGCCTTCGACGGCGATCAGCCGCCCGGGGAAATTCAGTTCCGCAAATGTTTTCATATTCGCGCGGCATGATGCCGTTGGCGTTGTCTGATTGTCACGCAAGTTGCCGCCGGTCACAAGCGCAAGTTGCGGTCACAAGACGGTGAAAACCCGGTCAAATCCGGCTTCACTAAATGGTCATGGTCGGTTAGTTTGGACTCGCCAATAACTCCTCAATCGTCCAGATGTGATTCGTTAATTCCGCGCTCATTGCTGGCGTTTGCTGATGTGCTGAATGGACGCGGCAATAGTTGAAATGAGCGATAAATAACGCCACCGAGTGCTTCATGTTCTCCAGCTTCTTTGAGTAACCCAAAGTCAAGCGCGTGAAGCGACGGTTGAACAGTCGTACGCTTAAATTCGTGCGTTCAACGTGGCTGGTGCTGATTAGCGCACGGTCGGGATTGCCGATGTGAATGTCTGTTTTGACCGTCAAGCAGCCTTTAGAGCATATTAAATAAAACTGTAGCCAATGGTTTGCGGGTGTGTTAGGATTTG
>CAZIFP010000031.1:0-15897 GCA_964538105.1 uncultured Bifidobacteriaceae bacterium | reverse complement strand
GCTGGATCCGGCGTTACATCAAATTTCATGGCGGGCGGCATCCGCGGGAATTGCGAGAGGCGGAGGTCGCGTAAAAGACTTCGCCTCACGCGATTTTTGGATACAGTCTAATTGTGTTCTACGTTTATGTGCTTCAATCAGATTCGGACGATGGGCTTTACATTGGGTTTACAACGGATTTACGGTTGCGCCTGAAGCAGCATCAAGCAGGAGAATCGTTCGTGGCCCTGCAATCATCCGTGCCGAAATTTTTCAAGACAGCCGGTCGAGTTTGCAGGACACAGCCGCGCCGCCTTTGGTCGCAACCCGGTGCGGCAAATCCCTGCCACCGGCCAAATACCTCAAAACCCCGGCAAATGAGACAAACGGGGTTATTTCCAAATATTAAGCTGACGTTTCACAATATTGATCCGGCGTTTCCCAATATTACGGAGCCATTTCGCAATATTACGAAACCGTTTCCCAATATTGTGGAGCCGTCTCCCAACCTTACGGGCCATTCCACAATATTGCGGCGTCCTTGCTCAATATTCCAAAACCGGCCACAAGATTGCGGGGGCATTTCCCAATATTACGGAACCGCGCCACAAGCTTGCGAAACCGTTCCACAATATTACGGGACCGCCGCTCAGGATTGCGGCGTCCCTGCTCAATATTGCGAAAGTGCCAAAAAGGATGAGAGACCGGTTCCCAAGGTTGCCGGCTGTCCCGCCATGGGACACGGACACTGCCGGAAACAAGGCAGATTGAGGCCGCAATATTTTGTCGCGGCTCCGGAAACCACGACGCTGCAAATTTTTATTTTTGGCAAAGCCGGCCGGCCCGTCACTTAAAGCATGAATTTTCCGGTTCCCGGCCGGGGTGGCGCAAAATGCGGTTTGACCCTTTGAATCCGGCCCGCAAACGGTGAATGCGCCCATGAGCTGGCTTTAAACGCGCCTTAATACGCTGATTAGTTATATGCATTTGTAATAGATATATTATATGCACTACTAATCTTTGGCAATCAAGCTGCTTTGGGTGGGGCATCTGGTTAGGAGGGAGCAAATAAACAAACCTTCCGGCCGGTGAAAGAGAACAGAAAAGTATGAATGTAAAACCTGCCACCTCGTGGATCACCACCAATCCGGTGCCGTTGTTAATCAACAACTGCACCGTGGTCGTGCTGGCCTTAACCAACAACGTTGACATCTACACCCTGCCCGTGCCGGGCATACCGGCAGTTCAGACGGCGCTGGATGCGTTATCCGCCGACCAGGCGGCGACCGCCGATAGCGGCCCCTCTTCCAGGGTGAAACGCGACAATTCGCGGCTGGTGCTGGCCAATTTAATGCGACAGCTTGCCGCTTATGTCACCGTCGCTTGCAAGGGGGATTTGCACAACCTGATCCTCAGCGGTTTTCCGCCGCAGAAGACCACGCGCACGCCCATCGGCCCGCTGCCGGCGCCGCAAAACCTCCTGGTTAAGCATGGCGTGGTGAGCGGGGTGCTCAATGCCAGCGCCAATCCGGTCTTTGGCGCGTCCACCTACAACTGGACCTGCACGGCCAACACTCCCGGCGCGGTGCCCATCACGGGGCAAAGCACGGCGGCGAGCTATTCGTTCACCGGCCTGACCCCGGCAGTCACCTATACCATCGCGTTGAATGCCCTTGGCGCCGCGGGCCTGAGCAACTGGAGCAGCCCGGTCAGCCAGATCGCCGTCTAAACTGAAAGCTGGAAGGCTGAACGTTCAGCCTCTGACACAGCCGGAATGAGCAATCATTCCGGCTGTTTTCTTTCAACTGCAGGATTTGGATGAGCAGACTTGCCCGGGTCTCTTCACAATTTCTGTTTCTTTGCAATCCGTCCATACCAGAAGCCCGATGCGATGAAGACCACGCTGCAACCGGCGGTGAACCAGACTAAAAACGGCACAGGCAGGTAAAATCCTGCGCCCACCGCCGCTGCCGCCGAAAGTCCGCCGCACAGATACGAATAAAACGCGCTGGCCCGGGCGCTTTGCTCGCTCTTTTGCAAAATCAATTGCATGGCCCGGTCGGCGCTGGTGAGCGCGTCGGCGCAATGGTCGGAGCAGACCATGCGTTTTGAGGCGGACGGCTTGGCGCAATCAGCGCAGAGCGCCCGTCCGCAATAGGCGCAGACGGCAACAGCTTCGGCCTGGTGGGGAAAGCATTTCATGGTTTAACCGCCTGGCTGATTTTCTGGACGTGGATTCTATCGAGTTTGTTCTCGCCGAGCTGGAGCAGGCTGGCGTTCGCGTAAATGTCCAGCCGGGGCTTGAGCTGCGGCGCGCCGGCCGCGCGGCGTTCGCGGGCGAGTTCCTGGATGGCCAGCGTGTCGAGCGCCACGGGGTCGTGGCTGAACCAGAGCTGGCCGGGCACTGCGGAGTAATGCAGCAGGCTGCGCGAACCGCCCTCGTATTGGCCGATCAGCGCGTCGGTGATGTTCAGCACCACGCGGTCGCCGAGCACGGACAGCGCGTAGATTTCCGGCACGGCCACGGCCAGCCGGTCGGGGTCGGCCTCGAAGCGCCGGGTGTTGTCCACGCTGCCAAGCGCGAGGCTGTAAAGCTGGCCGCACACGCCGATGTCCTCGTCGTTGATCAGCGGTGCGATGTTGATGATCTTCGTAATCTGCCGGCTGACGATTTTGGTGACAAAGGATTTTCTTCCGACGCCTTCATTTGTTTTCCCAAATTCCGAATCGCCCCAGACGAGGCTCCCAATGACCACGGTGTCCGGCAGGTAAAAGTTCGTCGGATCGTAGCCGGCTTCCGCGCTGCCGGCCGCACGCACACCAAGCTGCGCGGCGAGATCAAAATATCCGGCGTCGCGCAAGTCATAGTCGTGCTTGTCCCAGATGACGATGTTTGCCGGCGACACGCCGGCGTTGATCAAATCATGAATCACGGCCGTCACCACGGCGGGCCGCGTGCCGCTCAACATGCCCGGCCCGGAAAACACCTTGATGCCGACGACATCCTGCGTGGCCACGAGACTTTGCCAGGCGGTGACAAGGTTCGTCTTGCCGACAAGTGCGGTGACACCCTGATCCACCATGGCCTGGACAATGGCGGCGTTGGGCTGGAAATCCGAAATGGCGGCGGGATTTTCGACGTTGACGACCTGCGCCTGGCGATTCACCGGCGCATCGGCGGCGTGGATGTGCCAGGCCGCCACGCAAATCACGCCCGACACCGCGAGGCGGCAAAGCATTTTTACGAACTGAATTTGTGGCAATGGCATGGTTTGAAAGGATTTTGTGTGTCGCGCGAAGGACGCGAAGAAGACCGAAGGAAAAAGTCTTTTCCCTTCGCCACCTTCGCGCTCTTCGCGCGAAATATTCCGCTGCCGAATTTGTGCGTTTCTTGACACGTCAAGGCGCGGATGCTACCAACATTGCCGATGCTGGCAAAAAAAATTCGTGTTCATTGTGGCGTGGTTCTTTTCCTGACACTGGCCCTGTTTTTTACCGGTTGCATGCCGCCCGGCCCGCGCGCGCTGCTGAAGGGTAAAAAACTGCTGGAACGCGGCGATTATGCCGCCGCCGTGGAGGAATTGAAGACGGCCACGGCGCTGCTGCCGGCGGACGCGTCCGCGTGGAATTATCTCGGCGTCGCCTGCCAGCGCGCCGGACAGCCGGCGGACGCGGCGGCGGCGTATCAGCGCGCGCTCACGCTCGACCGCGACCTGGTGGAGGCGCATTACAATCTCGGTTCGCTCTGGCTGGAGCAAAACAAGCCCGACGCGGCCATCACGGAGTTCACGGCCTACACGCTGCAACGCCGCAACGAGCCGGACGGCTGGCTCAAGCTCGGCTCGGCACAACTGCACGCCAGCGATTTTCTCGCGGCGGAAAAGAGTTTCAGCACCGCGCTGTCATTGGGCACGAACAACGCCGAGGCGTTGAACGGCCTCGGTCTCGCGCGCGTGGAACGCGGCCGCCCGCGCGAAGCGGAGAAATTTTTCGACGCCGCTGTTCAGGCGCATCCCGACTATGCGCCGGCGCTGTTAAATCTGGCGACGCTCGCCCATGAGAGCCTGCACGACAATCAACTGGCCCTGCAAAATTACCGCGCTTATCTGGCGCTGACACCGCGCCCGGCGAACTGGGACGCCGTCAATGAAATCGCCAACAATCTGGAGCAGCCGGCGAATGTTGCGGCCACAACTCCGCCACCGGCGAACGAAACCAAACCGCCAACCATCGCCCGGACGTCCGCGCCGGCGAAGACGCAGCCGGCCGTTCAGCGGACGGGTTCCAATCCGCCGCCGCGCCTGACTTCGTCCGTGCCAACCCAGGTGGTCAACGTCCAGCCGGAACCGGAAATCGTAACAACGCCAGGAAAGAACGTGGCCACAACCGAACCGCCGGCAGCTTCACAAACTGAAACGGCGACTGGACGGCAGCCGGTAAATTATTTTCACAATGGGATCACGCCGCTGCCGGCACCGGGTTCGCTGACAAAACCGGCTCCGCTCATTCAGCCCGCCGCGCCGACATTCCCGCGATACCTTTACCTGTCGCCGCGCAAGCCGGCGGCGGGCGATCGCGGGTCGGCTTCGGGCATGTTCACCCGGGCGCAGGAATCTGAGCAGCGGTCGCGCTGGACGGACGCGCTGGAATGGTATCGGCGGGCGACGGTGGCCGACCCCGGCTGGTTTGAGGCGCAATATAATTATGGCGTGCTTGCCTACCGGTTGCGGGATTATTCCGCAGCGCTTTCAGCTTACGAAACGGCGCTGGCCATCGAGCCGGACTCGGTGGACGCGCGCTACAACTTCGCGCTCGCGCTCAAGGCGGCGGGCTACGCAACGGACGCGGTGAACGAGCTGAAAAAAATCGTGGCCGCCAATCCCAACGAAGTCCGCGCGCAACTGGCGCTGGGCAATCTTTACGCGCAGCAGTTGCGCGACCCGGCGCAGGCGCGGCGGCATTATTTGCGGGTGCTGGATCTTGATCCGCACAATTCACAAGCCACGGACATCCGGTTCTGGCTTGCGGCCAACCCCGGCTGAAATATTTGAGACGGAAAGCTCAAGGTCTGACCTTGCGATCTCAAAGTTCGAGAAGGACTGGCTTCGGTTCTTGCCAGCGGCTTTAATTCTGCGGGGTGTGCTGCTCGAGCCAGAGCATATCGGGGTCGCTGAAGGGACAGGCAATCTGCTGTTTCACTATAAACTGGACCGGCTGGCGCGCCGCGATTCCCTGCCATTTGTGAATCTCGGAATGTCCGTCTGCGAAAGCAACTCCACCCGCTCCCTCATGCTGGGAGCCGGGCAATTCGGTAATGATTGTCGTGGCATAATTGGCCGTATACATGAGATAGTCATCAATGCTGTCGGGATGTTCGTCGCCAAACACCCAGACACCGCCGGGCGCCGGCGTGTGAAAGTCGGTTGATTTTCTGGCCACATACCAACTGGCCCAGCCAAAGGGGTTGCTTGGTTGTTCATACTTGTTGCCATCACCCACGGCAGCGTCCATGGCCAGGCTGCGACACCGCGCGACCCATCCCAACGACCGTTGAACCGGACTCAAAAAAGTTGCGGTCGCCGGACAGGCAAAAACCCCGGCGGAACCGCCCAGATAATTTCCCAATAGTGAATACTTGTTATTTGTCAGATAAACCGTGTTGGTATTATATTGCCCGGCGGTCCAGTCCAGAATGCCGGTGACCCAAGATGGCCCACTACCGGATGGCCCGCCGGTTGTTGAAATGTGCGGATCGGAATTGATTGCCAGTTTATCATGGTTGTCCGCCGCATAAAGCATCCAGGCCGCAGCCATCTGCCGCATGTTGTTCAGGCATTGGAAAGCTTTGCTTGACCCCGACTGGTTGCCCGCCAGCGCCGGCAATAAAACCAACGCCAGAATTCCCAGCGTGGCCAGCACCACCAGCAATTCCGTCAGGGTAAAGGCGCTGCGGGCAATGGCGGAGGCGAAAGCCGGCACGCCCGGGCCTGGCGATTTTTTTAATTTTGAACGCATGTTAAAAAATTTCCCGGCGTCCGGTGATGCTCAAATCTGATTTCGCTGATATTCTTGCCGACATCTTCCTAGTGCAGATGTCAGCTTTAATTCGCCGGGGTGTGCTGGGCCAGCCAGGTCAGATCTCTCTGGCTGGCGGCGTCAACGCCCAAATTTACGCTCTGTAAATAGGCTACATACTTCACCGGTTGGGTTGTGACTCGACCCTGCCAAACATGCGCTTCCGAATGTCCGTCGGCATAAACCAAACCGGCTGCATTGTTGTGCATGCTGCCGGGAAGTTCAAGAAAGGCAGTTCCCGTTCCACTCGCCGCCGCCGGGTCAACGTAAAACGTGGCATCATCATCACTGTCGGGATGTTCATCCATGATCAACCAGCAAGCCGAAGGCCCGGGGCTGTGCAGGTCGGTCACTTTTTTGGCGTTGTAATACAACGGCATTGAGGCATGGCCCGGATTGGGAGTGCCATTTGCATTATAACCAAACCATTTTGAACCGTCGCCCATCGCCCCGTTCATGGCGCAGCTTCGTATGCGACTCGACCAGCCAGCAGCGGCAAAGCCTTTTTGGTTAGCGCTAAGATATCTGTCAGCCGGACAGACATAGATGTTTACCGCATTGGCCACATAATTTCCGAACAGGGCAATTCCCAAGATCGGACTATTCACTGTCAAATATAGAGTGTTGGTATTCTTCTGGCTGGCAGTCCAGTCAAGAGTCACGCCGTCGGGACAAACCCAGCTTGCCGATTTATTGGAGCCTGGCGAGGCAGCATTGTCGTTGTTGCTCGCCAGCTTGTCATGATTGTCGTTGGCATACAGGGATTCTGCCAGCCCCAGTTGCCGCATGTTGTTGACGCACTGGAGCGCCCTCGTGAAACCCGGCTGGTTACTGGCGAGTGCCGGCAATAATACGACCGCCAGAATTCCCAGCGTGGCCAGCACCACCAGCAGTTCGGTGAGCGTGAACGCGCGGTCACGATCATTCCGTCGAACCGGCACCGACTTGCATTTGGTTTGATGCTTCACATTCATGGCCGGTTTCTCCAGTTCATTGGCCGAAAATCTGGTAAAACCGCTGTCCGGTGACCGGCGCGGGATCCGTGAAGTAAGCGGTGCCGCCGAGAATCGTCACGTTACCGGGCAAAGCCTGCCAGGCCGGGTCGGTCAGATTATTCTTGAACTGCACCTGATAGGATTTTCCAGACTGCACCGGCCAGATGAGCGTTGGATTCTGATTGGGCGATGAACTTGGACTAATTTGGACATAAAACGTCGAAATCATTCCGGCGGTATAAAGATTGAACGCAAACACGTCACTGGCGCGGTTCCAGTCGTTGGTCACCAGGTCGGAGGCCGCACTTTCAAACACAAGCGTCTGCCCGTCGCCGCTGAACTGGGGAAGGAGCGAGCGGTTGGCGGCCGAACCATTGCCGGACACACTCGCGGTCAGCAGCGTGGTCGAGCCGTTGGTCCGGTCATAGATGAACACATCCGGCACGCCGTTGTTGTCGCCCGGCACCAGATTGTCGGCGGCGCTGCGATACGCGATGAACCGGTTGTCCGGACTGATGACCGGCGAATCGGATGGCCCGTCACCCACCCCGGTGCCGTAGAGATTTTGGCTGATGAGATAATTGGTTTGGGTCAGGACATTATAAAGGTAAATGTCATTTACTCCGTTGGTATCCGTAGAGGCGAGAGCGTCGCTGGTATAAAAAACAAACAAATTACCGTCTGCGCTGAACGTGCCGCCCCACTGGGATGCGTTGAAAGATCCGGTGGCAATCGTGGCACTGTTCGTGGGATTGGCGCGGTCAACGAGAAACAATGACGTCGCGGTGCTGTAAGCCAGCCTTTGACCGTCCGGACTGATGGCCACCTGCGTAAAGGTCACGGTGGTGTTTGTATAAACCAAACTGGCCAGTTGAGAGTCCCAGACATAGATGCCGGCGGATGAACCCGCGATGGGGCCGATGAAGGCGACAAAATGGCCGTCTGGCGTCATGGCCGCCGATGTGACTCCGATCCCAGTGGTCGCCGTCAGCGCATAGTTCGTGCCCAGTTGCATGTCGCGCAAAAATAAATTGGGATAGAAGGTTCCGAATGACCCGGGAGCCAAATTTTGCGACTGGCTCTGAAACAGCACGAACCGGCCGTCGCTGCTTACCACCGGCGAATAGGAATTGGAATTGCCCGGACCGGTTCCGTTCATGTTGATGCTGACCAATGTGGTCGTGCCGTTTTGCAGGTCGCGTTCAAAGACATCAATAGAATTGTTGGTATCGCCGGAAACCAAGTCTGCCGCCGAACTTGAGAACACGACATACCGGCCATCGCTGCTGATGGATTGTTCGGAAGAAACGCCAGATGCCGGCAAACCATTCGTGTTCGCGCTCGCGAGGATGTTCGTCCCAGAAATCAAATCCCGCACAAACACATCGCGATAACCGTTTGTGTCATTGGCCACCAGATTGTCGGCATCGCTCGCAAAGGCGACATACCGGCCATTCAGGCTGACCGCGGCTGTGGATGCGAGAACACTTTGGCCGTCCGGCGATTGGGAAGTTATCGCCGGATTCTGAACAGAAACGAGTTCGGTGGTAGTTGACTGAAGATTGTAAACCAAAACGTCCATGTCATGGTTGCGGTTCCCGACATTCGCGCTTTCGTAGGCGAGCAACTGGGCACCCGGGCACCAATTCGGATAGCCTGCGGCATTGACGCCCACGCCGACTCCGCTGACGTTCGCATCCACCAGAACGGTGGTTCCGGCCTGCGTGTCGCGGCAATATAGATGGCAGTCGCTGTTCAGTGTGTTGGTGGTCAGGTTGGTGGAACTGCTGAGAAAGAAAACATATCGTCCACTCGGATCAAGCAGCGGAGCGTAAGAGTTGCCGCTCACCGGCGCGGCATTGTTCACATCGGCACTCACCAGCAAATTTGTTCCGGTTTGCGCGTCCCAGACATAGACCACGGTGTTCGGATTCGGCGAGCCGTTGTTGGCCACGCTCGCCACGAACCGTCCGTCCGGGCTCATGTCAATGGTGCGCATGTCCTCATACAAACCGGCCGGAGCATTGGCGTTGGTGTTCACCACATCCGTCAGACCGGTGGTCAGATTATAACGCAGAACAACACCGGCAGTGCTCGCATGATATGCCGCACTCACCTCGTAGGCCACAAACAAGCCGTTCGTGCTCATTTTCGGGCTGAAGCAAACGTCATTTGTTAAGCCCAATACGGCTTGCAGTTGGCTCCGCGCGCCAGTGCTGGCCCAATCGGTGGTTCCCGCCTGGAGATCGCGGACGTAAATATCTGCCGCATTCGTCACGCCGGCCACCAGATTCGTGGCCGTGCTGTAAAATGCCACGAAACGCCCATCCGGTGTGATGCTTGGATCAAAGGATCCATTGTCGGAACCCGAAACCGCACCCGAAACCGACGATCCTGCAGATATGGCTCCGGGGCTAGCGAGCGTAGTCGTCCCCAAGAGAAGATCACGAACGAAAATGTCTGGTAAACCATTCGTGTCTCCTGCCACCAGGTTGGTGGCGGAAGACACGAACGCCACATATCGTCCGTCGGGGGTCATGACTGCACTGCCGGAACTGCCATTGCCAAAACCGCCGTTGGTGCTGACGCTGACCAGGATGTTCGTGCCATTGACCAGATCCCGGACAAAAACATCGGAAAAGTTGTTCGTGTCACCGGCAACCAAGTTGGTGGCGCTGCTCTCGAACAAGGCATACTGACCATTGCTGGAAATTCCAGTCGCGAATGAATCACCATTCCCGCCGCCGCTGCCATTCAGATTCAGGCTCACCAATGCGGTCGTTCCATTCGTGCGGTTACGAAGATATACATTGATGCGGGCCGGAATCAGAACGGGGACCGGATTGCCGTTGGTTGTCAAAGCCAGATTGTTGGCTGCACTGCTGAAGAGAACATAACGTCCATCTGGGCTGATGATGGCCGGACCTGAATCGCCGTTGCCGCCCGTGCCCAGCGCAAGCGATGAAGAGCTAAGCGAGACGAGTTGAAAAGGATTGGCTGAGGCCAGAAAACAGGCGTGAATCGTTATAAAAACGAGCGACAAAATGCAGCGCTTTGCAAGACGTGCTTTCATAACTGAATGCAAACAGAATGGCTCACATTTCAAATGTGTCAACCCTTCAATCAGCGGCCCTGTCTTGTTTTGTGGACAACCATTGGGTGAATTTTGGATTCGACAGAAAAACGCGTGAACTTTGACCACCCCTCGGCCAACCAAGTTGTAATGGCACCTGATCTGTTCCATGCAATCCGCGTGTAATGCGGCGCGAAATATGCTGGTATTCCGGCGTGAAGGCTTTAATTTCATTTTTATGATTGCTGTGGCAACCCAATCTTTTGCGCTCGACAACCTGCCGTTCGGCTGGTTCGACGCCGTGCTGGTGGCCGTGCTGGGCTTCGGCCTGTTTCGCGGCCGCCGGAATGGCATGACCAAGGAGTTTTTGCCGATGCTCCATTGGCTCGCAACCGCTCTGGTGTGCGGTCTGGCCTATGAAATGGCCGGACAGTTGATTCACAACCTGTCCGGCTGGAGCGTCCTGAATTGCTATCTGCTGGGCTATTTCAGCCTGATGTTCCTAGTGTTTCTGGTGTTTCACACCTTGAAAAAAATGTTCCAGCCGCGCCTTACCGGCAGCAATTTTTTCGGCGGCGGCGAATACTATCTGGGCATGGTGTCGGGACTTATTCGTTGGGCCAGCATGACCTTTGTCGCGCTGGCGCTGTTGAACGCGCCCTATTACACGGCGGCGCAGATCAAGAAGGAAAAGGATGATGCCCATGAAACCTATGGTGCCGGCATGAAAGATTTTGGCGGTGGTTTTTTCCTGGCCTTTCATCCGTCCCAAATCCAGGAGGCGGTTTTCCAGAAGGCTTTCACCGGAAAATATATCAAACAATATGCCGGCGTGATGCTGATCAACACCGAATCCGTCAACCCCGACAAATCATCGCTGATCCCGCAAAAACCGCCGGTGATCCACATCGGCATCTGACGGCGCGTCACGCCACTGACCGCGCATGGCCGGAATTTCCCCCGCAACCCTCGAACGCATCCGCGCCGCCAGCGACATCGTGGACATCATCGGCGCGCATCTGCCGCTGAAAAAATCCGGCGCGAACTTCACCGCGCTCTGCCCGTTTCACAAGGAAAAATCGCCCAGCTTCAACGTCAACCCGCACAAGCAGATTTTCCACTGCTTCGGCTGCCACAAGGGCGGCGACGTGTTCACCTTCGTCAAGGAATACGAAAACATCGGCTTCGTTGACGCCGTCCGCCGGCTGGCAGAACGCGCAAAAATCCCGCTCGAATTTGATCAAAATCCCGCCGCGCAGGAATCGCGGCATCTCAAGGATCAACTGCTCGACATCCACGAGCAACTCACGACGCGCTGGCAAAACTGCCTCGCCAGCGAAGCCGCCGGCCAGCTCGCGCGCGATTATCTCGCCAAGCGCGGCGTTTCGGCGGACGCGATCAAACTTTTCCGCATCGGCGCCGCGCCGGAATTGTGGGACGACACCGTGAACTGGGCGAAGAGCAAAAACTTCGACCTCGCCACCGTCGAGCAAGCCGGCCTCATCATCAAAAAAGAGGAAACTGGCCGTCACTACGACCGTTTTCGCGGTCGGCTGATGTTCCCGATTTGCGACGAGCAGGGCCGCGTCATCGGCTTCAGCGGACGCGTTTTGTCCGGCGACGAGAAGACCGCAAAATACGTCAATTCGCCGGAGACGCCGATTTTCACCAAGAGCAAAATTTTCTTCGGCCTCGACAAATCCAAGCGCGCGATTCTTGACACCGGCTTTGCCATCATCTGCGAAGGGCAGTTGGATTTGATCGCATGTTTCACGAACGGCGTGCAGAACATCGTCGCGCCGCAGGGCACGGCGTTCACCGAACAGCACGCGCGCATCATCAAGCGTTACGCCAACGAAGTCGTGCTGTGTTTTGATTCCGACAACGCCGGCCAGAACGCCATCGTGCGCTCGCTCGACCACCTGCTTGCATCCGGCCTCGCCGTGCGCGTGGCCGTGGTGCCCGCGCCGCACGATCCGGACAGTTTCATCAAGGTCAGCGGCGGCGAGGCTTTCCGCAAGCTGGTCGAAAGCGCGGAGGGATTTTTTGATTACTTTTTGAACCGGCTTTGCGCGACGAACGAAATCAATTCCGACAAAGGTCGTCTCGTGATTTTGAAAAGCATGGCCGAATCTGTGCACAAGACCGGCAATTCCGTTTTGATTGACACTTACGCGCAAAAGACGGCGTTGCGACTCGGTGTTCCGCCCGAATCCGTCCGCGCCGAGTTCAAAAAAAATCCCGCGCCACAGGTCGCGCCGCGCGAGAGCGAGGAGAAATCCTTTGAATCCGCCGAGCCGGTGGCCGAAACCGCGCCGCCCTCGCCCACCGAGTTTGAACTGATGGAGCTATTGCTGCTGCACGAGGACCTGGTAGCGACCGCCTCGTTGAATCTGGACGCGAATTGGATATCCCATCCGCATGTCCGGCAGATTGTGCGCCTCCGGCTCGCCGCGCAGGAACACGAGACGTGGCACAACCTCACAGAATTTCTCGACCGTTGCGAATCGTCGGAGCAGCGCAACCTCATAACCGAAGCCGTGACTGCCAACCGAAATTTTCGCAATCCTGAAACGCGGCTTGCCGACATGACGCTGAAATTGCGGAATCAATTTCTCGACCGGCAGATCGGCGCGCTCACGCAAAAAATCAGCCAGCCGCAAACCCCGGACGACGAAAAAGTGTCGCTGCTGCGCGAACAGATGAAGTTGAAGGAGCAGAAGCGCTCACCGCTCTCGACGTTGGAAAAATAAAAACCGGCGCAATCCATTCGGACTGCGTCGGTCTGTCTTCGCAAAAAAATTATTTGGCGCCCTGGTTGATCCAAGCGATCACGAGGCCGATTTGCTCCGGCGTCAATGTCTTCGCCTCCGCCTTGTTGGGCATCGGCGGCATCCAGCCATCCTTGTCCTTGAGCTGATGGCCGACGGCCTTCACGATCAAACTGTTCACGCCGTCGCCAGCCTTCAGGACCGGACCCCATTTGTTGCCCTTGAGAATGCCGTCGAGCGTGTCCAGATGCAGATGGGCCTTGGGCTTGTCGCCGCTGTGGCATTTCACGCAGTTGGCGTCAAAGACCGGCTTGATATCGGTCGCGTAAGTCAGGCCGGTCTTGGCCGAGGCCGGCGGCAGCGGCGCGACGGGCGGCATCGGGGCGGCGGGCGTGGCGGCATCCTGGGCGGAAGCAGACACGGCAAAGCTGAATGACGCCGCCAGCGCGGCGAGCGTGAGTTTGGTTGGATTCATGGTCATTTTAATGGTCGGAATTAGCTTGGTTTGGTTGCGGTCGCAACATAAGACGCCAGAAACCGGTAAAAGGTTCAATAAAAATCTAATCGCCGGACGCAGCTTGAAGTCGGCGCGCGGCTGCGCCAACTTGGGCACGTGCAAGGTGACAATTTCTCGGATGCCGCGCTGCTTGTGCTCGGCCACGGCACGGTTTTGAACGACCAGTCCGCCGCGCCGGTCTACCAGCACGCGGCCGAACTGCGCCGCCGGAAAATTTTTTACGAAGTCCACGAGGCGTTTTGGAAACAGGAGCCACTTATTAAAAAAGTGCTGGCGGAAATTTCCGAACCGCGCACTTTCATCGCGCCGCTCTTCATCAGCGAAGGCTATTTCAGCACCGAAATTATTCCGAAGGAGTTGGGGGTTCGGTTTCCGAATAGCTTGTCACTCGTCACTTGTCACTCGTCATTTTTTTACTGCCGCCCGGTTGGTTCGCACGATTTGATGACGAAGGTCATTCTCGCCCGCGCGGATGAAGTTGTGAAAAAATATCCGTTCCCGCGATTGCCGAAAAATTCCGACACGACATTGTTCATCGCCGGTCACGGCACAGAGAAGAACGAAAACTCGCGCAAAGTCGTCGAGCGGCAGGTCGAGTTGATCCGCGCGCTGAATTATTTTGCGGAGGTTCACGCGATTTTTCTGGAAGAATCGCCGCGCATTGCGGATTGTTTTCAAATCGCCCGGACAAAAAACATTGTCGTCGTTCCATTTTTCATCAGCGACGGTTTGCATGTCGTCGAGGACATCCCGGTTTTGCTCGGCGAACCGGAGCGCATGGTGAAAGAGCGGCTCGCCGCCGGCCAGCCGACGTGGCGCAATCCGACGGAAAAGCACGGCAAGCTGGTGTGGTATTCATCGTCGGTCGGCACGGAACCGCTGCTGGCCGACGTAATTTTGGAACGCGTGCGCGAAGCCGCAAATTGTAGCGGCGGTCTATGACCGCCGAAAAAAATGCGACGCTCACAGAGCGCCGCCACAAATTTTATGAAAAAACTACGCATTGGTTTCATGAGCGCCGCCGGCATTGGCCGGAAAAACTGGAAGGCCATCTTCAATTCCGGCCGCGCCGTCGTGGCCGCTGTCACCAGCCGCGATGTGGTAAAGAGCCGTAAATATATTGATGAACTCCAGAGCCAGTTTGCCTTCGCCGAAAAGCCGCGCGCGCTCTGTGGCTACGAGGAACTGCTCGCGTCGCCGGACATTGACGCGGTTTACATTCCGCTGCCGACCGCTCTGCGCAAGAAATGGGTTTTGCGCTCGGCGGCGGCGGGCAAGCACGTCGTCTGCGAAAAACCGTGCGGCGTCAGCACCGCCGATTTGGAAAAAATGATTTCTGCATGCGCCAAAAACCGCGTGCAATTCATGGACGGCGTGATGTTCATGCACAGCCCGCGCCTGCCGGCGGTTCGCAAGGTGCTGGATGACGGCAAAAGTGTCGGCGGCATCCGGCGGATTTCGTCGGCCTTCAATTTTCTCGGCCACGGCGGTTTTTCCAAAACCAACATCCGAGTCAACGGCGCGCTCGAACCCGCCGGCTGCCTCGGCGATTTGGGCTGGTATAATCTCCGCTTTTCGTTGTGGGCGATGAACTGGCAACTGCCGCACACGGTCACCGGCAATATCCTTTCGCAATCCGCTGCGACCGGCGGGCGCGTGCCGTCGCCGACGGAATTTTCCGGTGAGCTGTTTTTCGATGGCGGCGTTTCCGCCGGTTTTTACTGCTCGTTCGTCGCCCAGTTTCAGCAATGGGTGGTGGTCAGCGGCGACAAAGGTTATTTGCGGCTGCCGGATTTTGTCCATGTGCGCCACGAGCCGGCCTTTGAAGTCAACGGAACCGAGGTCCGCGTCAAGGTGACCGGTGCCGTCCGCCGTCCGCCGTCCGCCGACCCGCTGGAAATGGGCCACGCAACCGCGCAGGACACATTTATGTGGCGAAATTACGCAAAACAGGTTGTTTCCGGCAAGCTGAACAAAGACTGGCCGATGTGGTCGCTGAAAACGCAAATCGTTTTGGACGCGTGCTTGAAGGCCGGCCGGACCGGCAAGCCGGTGAAAATTTAGGAACCGCGAAGCACCTCAAACACACGAGAATGTTTTCATTCGTGTGATTCGTGTATTTCTTGGTTTATCAAACTTCGGCATTCCGCTAATTTTCCGCCGTGCAGTTTAAGAAAATCACCATCGTCGGCGTCGGCCTGCTCGGCGGCTCCATCGGGCTGGCCGTGCGCCAACGACGGCTGGCGCGCGAAATCGCCGGCTTCGTCCGGCGGGCCGCCAGCGTGAAGGACTGTGAAAAAGCCTGCGCGGCGGATTATGCCACGACCGACCTGCTCGCCGCGGTTTCCAACGCCGACCTTGTCATCCTTTGCACGCCGCTCGCGCAAATGCGTTCGCTCACGGAGCAAATTCTTCCGGCGTTGAAACGCGGTGCGATTGTCACCGATGTCGGCAGCGTGAAAGCCGGTGTCGTGCGCGAACTGGAAT
>CAZIFP010000030.1:0-16256 GCA_964538105.1 uncultured Bifidobacteriaceae bacterium | reverse complement strand
CGCCACTCCTGGTCCAACTGCACGAGCTTGTCGAATTCCTCCTGAAAATCGTCCGGCGGCGCGTTTTCAGCTTTTTGAAAGTCCGTGTCACCGGTCACTTCATCGGCGCGTTCGGCTGGATCAAGTTTGGCGGTGGCGTCGCTGGTTTCGCCGACATCCTCGACCGGTTTGTCCGGCAGTTCCACGTCCGTGCCCTCGACTTCTTCGAGGACGGGATTTTGCTGGAGTTCCTGTTCGACCAGCGCCTTGAGCTCCAGCATCGGCGCTTGAAGAAGCGCCAGCGATTGCTGGAGCTGCGGTGCGAGCACCATGGACTGCGTCAAGCGCGTCGAGAGTTGCATTCCCTGAACCATTTGCGCGGCAACTTAACCCAGTTCCGGCCAAAGACAAGTAAAATTGGCACGAGTCTCGCTGTATGCGGAAAAGTTGAAGTAAAAACTGGATTTTTGAGCGCGGCAAATCCATCTTAAAAGCATGAAATTGATACTTTCTACCCACAACCTCACGTTGACCAAAGCCATCGAGTCCCACGTCGTCAAGTGCATCACCAAGCTTGACCACTTCGACCCCAAGGCGATTGATGCGCGCGTTACGCTGGAGCACGACCACACGCGCGCGCCGGAAAAACAGTTCAGCTGTTCGGTCCGGCTCGCGGTGCACGGACCCGACCTTTTTGCCAAGGACGTTGAAAGCGACCTTTACGCCGCGATTGACCGCGTGACGAAAAAAATTGAACAGCAAATCCGCAAGCAACACAGCCGCTACAAGACCCACAAGCACAAAGACGCCGCCAAACTTAAGACCGTCCGCCGCGCCGCCGGAGTCTAAAAGGTGACAAGTAACATGTGGCAAGTGGCATGACAAAACCGCCCAAGACACCGTGCTTTTCTTGTAACCTGTCACTTGATGCCTGACACTTTGAAATGATTCTCCGCGCCCGCACGGTTCTGCCGATCTCGCAGCCGCCGATCGAAAACGGCGCGGTGGTCATTTCAGGAAATCGCATCCGCGCCGTCGGTGCGTGGACGGATTTGTCATCGTCCGGCGAAACGGTGTTGGATCTCGGCGAAGTCATTTTGCTGCCGGGCCTCATCAACGCGCATTGCCATCTCGACTACACCGACATGGCCGGCGACCTGCCGCCGCCGAAAACGTTCACCGACTGGATTGCGCTCATCACCGCCGCCAAGACCGCATGGAGCTATTCCGAATACGCCCGCTCCTGGCTTCGAGGCGCGCACCAGCTTTTGAAGACCGGCACGACCACCGTCGCCGACATCGAAGCGATGCCAGATCTGCTGCCGGAAGTCTGGGACGCCACGCCGCTGCGCGTTTTTTCCTTTCTCGAAATGACCGGCATCCACGCCCGACGCAACCCGAGGGAGATTTTGCACGAGGCCGTAAAAAAAATCGGCTCGCTCGCGCACGCCCGCAACCGCCTTTCACTTTCGCCACACGCACCATACTCCACTCTGCCGGAGCTTTTGCGGCTCACTGCTAAAATAGCGCGCAAACGCAAATGGCGCATCACCACGCACGTCGCCGAGTCCGACCAGGAATTTGAAATGTTCATGCACGCCAGCGGCAAAATGCACGACTGGCTCAGGCGCAACGAACGCGACAATTCCGATTGCGGCCACGGCTCGCCCATCGCCCACCTCGCGCGCCAGCGGCTGCTTGGTGAAAACGTCCTTGCCGTCCACGTTAACTGCCTCGCGCGCGGCGACGCCACGTTGCTGGCCAAAAACAAAACCCACGTCGTCCACTGCCCGCGCAGCCATGATTATTTCCGTCATCCGCCGTTTTTGCGCGAACGCCTCGTCAACGCCGGCGTCAACCTCTGCCTCGGCACCGACAGCCTCGCCACCACGCGCAAGACCGGCAAACAGAAACCCGAGCTGAACCTGTTTGAGGAAATGCGCTCGCTCGCCGCCGCCGACAAGACAATTTCATCGGCGGAAATTCTCCGCATGGCGACCGTCAACGGCGCGCGCGCTCTGGGGCTCGCCGGAGAAGCTGGTGAAATCTCAAAAAATACATCTGCCGATTTAATCGCGGTTCCTTCGGGCAAAAAAACCGACGACCCTTACGAGACCATCCTCGCCCACACCGGCAATGTGAGCGCCAGCATGATTGAAGGCCGCTGGGCGATTCCGCCGATTGATTAGCGGACGTCTCACACATTCTTTCCATCCGAGTCCATCTGTGTTTATCTGTGGCCGAATTGAATCCGTTTGACGACGAATTAAACCGCCGGCTCGCAGCCTTGAACGAACAAGGCCTGCGCCGGGAATTGCGCCGCGTGGACTCGCCGCAAGATCCGCGCATCGAAATCGGCGGCAAGACATTTTTGAATTTTTCCTCCAATGATTATCTCGGCTTCACCAATCATCCGGCACTGAAGGAAGCCGCGATCAAGGCCGTTGAAAAATTCGGCGCGGGCGCGGGCGCATCCCGGCTCATCTGCGGTTCGCTCGCGCCGTATCATGAACTGGAAGAATCGCTCGCGGCGTTCAAAGGCACGGAGGCCGCGCTGGCTTTCTCCACCGGCTACGCCGCCGCGCTCGGCGCCATCACCGCACTCGTCGGCAAGGACGACATCGTCATCGTTGATAAACTCGTTCATGCCTCCATCGTGGATGCCGCGCGCTTGAGCGGCGCGAAACTCCGCGTCTTCGCCCACAATGATATTGAGGATTTGAAAGGAATACTGAAATGGGCGCGAAAAGAATCCAGTCCCACGTCAGTTGTCACCCGTCACGTTTTGATTGTCACCGAATCTGTTTTTTCGATGAATGGCGACGCGGCTCCGCTCCGTGAAATCGTCGCGCTCAAGGAAAAATACGGCGCTTGGCTGATGGTGGATGAGGCGCACGCAACCGGGCTTTATGGAAAAAACGGGCGCGGCCTTGCGGACGTTCTCGGCGTCAGCGGCCGGATTGAAATCCAGATGGGCACGCTCGGCAAGGCGCTCGGCGCGAGCGGCGGCTACATCTGTGGTTCGCGGTCGCTGATTGATTATCTCATCAACCACGCCCGAAGTTTTATTTTTTCCACCGCGCCCGTTCCCGCCGCCGCCGCCGCCGCCGCGGCTGGAATTCAACTGGCAAAATCGGCTGAAGGTGATGCACGGCGAAAAACCCTTTGGCAGCTTGTTGATTGGCTGAATTCAAAATTCAAAATTCAAAATTCAACATTTCGCAGCGCCATAATCCCGCTCGTTATCGGTGACGAAGCTAGAACGGTTGAACTCGCCTCAAATCTCCGCGAGCAAAACATTTTCATCCCGGCCATCCGCTATCCGACCGTGGCGCGCGGCGCGGCGCGGTTACGCGTAACATTGACCGCCGCGCATTCGGCCGAAGATGTGGCACAACTTGTCCAGACATTTGCGGATTTGAAATTTGAAATCGCTGATTTGAAATCGCCATGAACCGGTTCGCCCAGCTCGACCGCAGATTTGTCTGGCATCCGTTCACGCAGATGCGCGACTGGCTCAAGCGCGAGCCGATTGTCATCGCGTCCGGCAAAGGCGCAATGCTGCGGGATGTTCGCGGGCGCGAATATCTGGACGCCAATTCTTCGATTTGGACAAATTTGCACGGCCACGGTCATCCAAAAATCAGCGCGGCCATAAACCGGCAGTTGAAAAAAATTGCCCACAGTTCCGCATTGGGGTTTGTCAATGAACCGGCCAGTTTGCTGGCGGAAAAGCTGGTCAAGGCTGCGCATTCAAATTTGGCGGAGCGAAGGTCCTCGCGAGCCGACTCGTCAGGAGCCTCGCCCCTCCTGAACAAAGTATTTTTCAGCGACGACGGCTCGACGGCGATGGAGGTTGCGCTCAAGCTGGCTTATGAATTTACGCGGCGGTCACGCGGCAAAACATCGCGGCCAAAATTCCTTTCGCTTGACGGTGCGTATCACGGCGACACGATTGGCGCGGTCTCGGCCGGTCACATTGATTTGTTTCACAAGGCTTACGCCGGCCTGCTGTTCAAGACGGACAAGGTCATGTCGCCGTATTGCTACCGCTGCCCGTTCAACCGCGCCAGGCCGGAACGCACCGACGCACGCGAATATCGGAAATGCAATTGCGAATGCGTCGGCATTGTGGAAAAGAAATTTTCCACGCAGAAGAAGCGTGGCAATCCCTATGCGGGATTCGTGTTTGAGCCGTTGATGCAAGGTTCGGCGGGCATGATTCCGCAGCCGGACGGCTGGCTGCGGCAGGTCACAGACATCGCGCGCAGCCACGGCGCCTTGCTCATCGCGGACGAAGTGATGACCGGATTCGGCCGGATCAATTCAAAATTCAAAATTCAAAATTCAAAATTGCCGTTGCTCGCCTGCCAGCAGGAAAATGTGCTGCCGGATTTCCTTTGCCTCGCGAAAGGTTTAACCGGCGGCTATCTGCCGATGGCCGCGACGCTAACAACCCAAAAAGTTTTTGATGCGTTCCTTGGCGAATACGCGGAGTTCAAAACTTTTTTCCACGGCCACAGTTTTACCGCCAATCAGCTCGGCGCGGCGGCTTCGCTGGCGAGTCTTGACATTTTGCAGACAGAAAAATCTGCCAAGCAGCGCGCGCAGTTGCAGGAGAACCTGCGAGCGGAACTGCAAACGCTCTGGCCACTGCCAAATGTCGGCGACATCCGGCAGGTTGGTTTGGTCGCGGGCATTGAACTCGTCAAGGACTGGCGGACGCGAGCGCCGTTTGCCTTGCGCGAGCGGGCGGGCATTCGCGTCTGCGAGGCGATGGCAAAGCGCGGCGTGCTGACGCGTCCGATTGGCAACGTGATTGTGCTGATGCCGCCGTATTGCACGACGGCGGAGCAAATTCATAAAATTGTCCGCCCGCTTTTTGATTCAGTGCGCGAAATGTTTGGCGGCGCACGACTTTGAGAAACGGTCACAGGCTTGTTTGTGAAAGCCGGAGCAATTGATTGAATTGCGTGCCGGTCACCGGCGACACGGACAGGCGCGACTGTTTGGCCAGCACCATTTCCTTGAGAATTCTGTCGGCCTTGATCTGCGCGAGCGTGACGGGCCGGGCCAGAACTTTTTCCGCCGCAAGATCAACACACGACCAGTCACCTTCTTCCGCCGTCGGGTCGGGATAAAATTCCTTCACCACGCGTCCGAGGCCAACGACAGATTTTTCCACGCCGCTGTGGTAGAAGAAAACGCGGTCGCCGGATTTCATGGCGCGGAGATTCAGGCGCGCGGCGAAATTCCGCACGCCGGTCCACGCGGTTTTGCCGTCTTTCACAAATTGCGCCCACGAGTATGTTTCGGGTTCGGATTTCACGAGCCAGTAATTCATAGAATGATTTGCGATTTACGATTTGCGATTTACGATAGCGCGGTGAGTTTGCCCGACAATCTGAATTCAATTCAACAACGGATTTCCGCCGCGTGCGAGCGCGCCGGACGCGGGCCGGATTCCGTCACGCTGCTGGCGGTGAGTAAAACGCATCCGCCGGAAACCATCAGCGCCGCCGCCGGTCTTGGCCTGCTGGTGTTTGGCGAAAACAAGGTGCAGGAGGCGAAGGCCAAAATTCCGCTGTGCCCCGGCAAGCTGCGCTGGCATTTCATCGGACATTTACAGTCGAACAAATGCCGCGACGCCGTGCAGTGGTTCCAAATTATCCAAAGCATGGACAGTTTGCAGATTGCGCAGGAGATCAACAAGCGCGCCGCCGAAGCCGCGAAGACAATGCCGGTACTGCTGGAAGTGAACCTTGCGGGTGAGGCGAGCAAGTTCGGTTACGCACCGGAACGATTGCTGGCGGAATTAAAGGAAGTTAATTCGTTGCCGCGAATCGCAATTCATGGCTTGATGACCGTGCCGCCGTGGTCGCCGGACGCGGAAAATTCGCGCCCGCATTTCCGGCGGCTGCGCGAGTTGAAGACCGAATGCGAACAGCTTCTTGGCGCACCGTTGCCACAGTTGAGCATGGGCATGAGCGGCGATTTTGAAGTGGCGATTGAAGAAGGCGCGACCATCGTGCGCATCGGCACGGCGCTGTTCGGCCCGCGCGTGAAGGCGCAACCGCGCGCCGGGGAAAATTAAACCGCTTGAAATTTTTACTGGTCGCGCGCTTCGTCGCCGGTTTGCGCGTCGCCGCTGACCAGATCGGCCACGGTGTTGTCGTCGCTTTGCGGGCCGGTGACGCTGATTTCGGCGACTTTCAATCCGGCGCGATAGAGGAAAAGGTGCTGATCCATTTTCGGCATCCGGCCGGCGGGAAAATTCAGCACGACAAACCGGCCGGCGTCATTGTAGGAAACCACCTTGCCCGCCAGCGAATTGTCCGGCGTGACAATGGCGGGCGCAGGAGCCGCCACGGCGGCTGGGTGCGCGGGGTTGTGGTGGACGCAACCAGACATCAGCATTCCGACGGAGACGAGCATCAGGGAAGTGAACCATTTCATGCCCACAGTTAAACGCGCGGCGTCGCGCAGGTCAATTCACGACTGGAAGAAATTGTTTGACTGTTGAGACGACAATGGCGCAGGATAAGTTCAGCTTTCCAGGCTGACCAAAAATATGAAATCCAAACAACTGGCGAACGTCTTGATAAAAATTCTTGGCTTGTCGGTCAGCGTTCACGCACTGCCAAGCATCTTCAATGGTCTCTTGAGTTTGACCAGGTCAAGCCGAGGCATTGGTTTGCCGGACATGTTCTGGAGTTATACTTTGCCATCTGTGGTTATGCTGGCGATCGGCGTTTACCTGATCCTCCGGAGCCGGAATGTCGCCGGGTGTCTGTTCAAAGATAAGGAAGATTAAGCCAGCATGGCGCCGGATTCAAACGGACCGATTCCTTCGGTGAGAACGGTATCGCTGTGTTCATACGCCGGCGCGCAACAGCAGAGCAGGCGCAGCGTTTCCGCGCCGGTGTTCCAGAGCTTGTGCTTTTGTCCGGGCGGAATCGCGATGGCATCCCCTGCCCTGACTTCGCGCGTCGCGCCTTCGATGCGGATTCTGCCGATGCCGTGGGTGATGTAATAAATCTCCTCGGCGCGCGGATGAAAATGTTCCTGTGTCGCACCGCCGACCGGCAGCCGCGCCTCGGCAAGGCTTTGGTTGCGGATGGCGGAGTTGCGATGCGCGAGCAGTTCGCGGATTTCCGAGCCGTCCTTCGTCTTGAATGACGGAACTTCGTTGAGATTTTTGATGTCCATAAAAATTGCGCCGGTCAGAAGCTCTCCGGCAGTTTCAATATTTTCGCCCAGTCCGCCTGGCCGATGGCGACGCCCGTCGCGATCAATAACATCGCCGCGCAAAACGTGGACGTGATGGGTTCGCCCAGCGCGAAATACGCCCACGTCGTGGTCGTGACCGGAATAAAATTGTTGAACAGCATCACCTGGCTCGTGCGCCAGTGGCGCAGCGCGGAGTTCCACAGCGCATATGGAATGACGCCGCCAAAGACGATGCAAAACGCCTGCACGCCGACATGCCGCGCGTCCAGAACCGCGCCATGTCGGACCAGTTCGACCAGTCCCACCGGCAGCAGCCAGACACCGGACATCCACATGGAATGCGCCGCCACGCTAACGCCGTTGATGTGCTTCGCGAGAAAACGGCTTTGATGGTTGTAATTCGCCCACAACAAACTTGACGCCAGCGCGCACAGTTCACCGGCCAGATTTGTGTCGGCTGTTTTTAAGGCCGGCCAGAACAAAACCAGCACGCCCGACACCGCCAGCAACGCCGCGCCATAGCGCCGCGCGCTGGCCCAATTCCGGCGCGGCCGTTCCTCCCAGATCAACGCCCAGATCGGCGACGCGCCGAGATACAGCGCCACATGCGACGCCGCCGTCAGATGCAGCGCCCAGCAAAAGGCGACGATATACGCCGCCAGGCTGAAGCCGCCGCGCCACCAGAGCTGGAGGAGCAGCGTGCGGTTGAGAGGCTGGTAAAGGCCAAGCCAGTTGGTAAACCGCAGCACGGCGAACAGAATAATACCGGCCAGCAGGAAGCGGACGCAGCCCGTCCAGACCGGCGGCCACGACGCGACCAGCCATTTAGTTCCGACGTTGTTGCCGCCCCAAAGGATGACCACCAGCAGCAGGCTGGCGGCGATGGACGCGTTGTTTTTGTTTTCCGACACGCGGCGATTAAGCCAATGTGCGCCGCGCTTGCCAATGAAATTTGATGAACATACAGAATCCGGCATTACGGCTTCACGGCAGCATTACTGCCCGATAATATTTACTTCCGCTGACCGGGTTTTGATCAATCCAAAGATACGGGCTCGAATTCAACAGCAGCGTCGCCGTGGTCGTCCAGTTGTTCAAGTCCGGCGAGGATTGGATTTGATAGGTCCGCCCGATGGTGCCGTTGATCTGCAAGCCCGGATACGTGTTCAACTGCAAACTGGCCGGCGGTAGAACTTGTGGCTGCGGATTGAAGGTAATATTGCGAATCCGGTTGTTGCCGGAATCGGCGATGAAAACCATGCCTTGAGAAAAGCAACCGCCGGATGCTCCGCTAAAGAGCGCCACATTACCGGGGCCGTTGGCGAAACTCGGGGAACCATATTGATAAAAAACTCCCGCCAGTGTCACCACGTTCGTCTGCGCATCCATTTTGCGGACACAACTGCCGCAAACAAAATAGATGTTCCCGGCGTTGTCCGAAAATATTGACTGCACTCCGCTAAATGCGGCGTTGGTGCCCACGCCATCAGTGGCAGAATTATAATATCCGCTCCCGGAGAGGGTCGTAACATTCTGGAACTGGTCAATTCTACGAACCCTGGAGTTTCCGGAATCCCAGACGTAAAGGTTGTCGGCCTGGTCGCAGGCCAGCGCCATGGGATTGTTAAATGCCGAGAAAAGCGTTCCCTGTCCGTCGTAAAAACCCGCTATGCCGGAGCCGGCAATGGCCTGCTCCGATCCATTGTTTGGATTGTAACGGTAAATCCGGTTTCCCCCGGAATAGTAAAGGTTGTTGGCGGAATCGAAACAAAGACCGCTGGCAGTTCCAAGGTTGGTCAAACCTCCGTTCACGATGGACACATAACCGTTGGTGCCGATGGTCAAAAGATACGGATTACTGCCATACCCGGAGACCATGACAAGCCAAATGGTGTTGTCATGATCCATCACCATGGAACCCGCCGTGCCCCAGGACAACGAAACATTGGTCCCGTAACCGTCAAACAAGCCCCCACCACCCGCAAAGGTCGAAACGGTGGCGCCCGGCGTGATCTTGCGGATTCGCGTGTTGCTGCTGTCCCAGACATAAAGATTGCTGGAAGTGTCGGAGACGATTTGAGCCGGGCTCGAAAACGCCGTGAGCTGACCCTGCCCGTCCACATAGCCCGGGATGCCATAACCCGCGAACGTCTGGACAACGTCATTGTTCGTGTCGTAGATCTGCGCCCGCGACTGCCAAGCAAGCGTTGAAACAATAACAATGACCCCAGCGATAATTTTGGTCTTCATAAAAATTCTGAATGGAACCACCCAAGTTTGAATTGGTCAGATTATTGACTTGTTACGCTTCCTGCCCCCGAAAGGCAAACGCAAAATCGCCTGAATGCCTTTTAATTGGAAATCCTTGGATTGGCCAATGGTCAACCGGGAAAACGAAGTTCGCAAAAGCTGTTCCTTCCATCGCTGAAAAGCTAGAATGAGGGCGAGCGTGAACTCAAAAACATCATTATCAGCCGCTGGCATTGACCAGCTCTGCCCGAACTGTGGCTTGTGCTGCGACAGCACGCTGTTCGCGGATGTGGAATTACGCGTCGGCGACGAAGCAAAGCGACTGGCGAAACTTGGATTGACGATTGAGAATAAAACCCGGGCGAAACTGGCGTTCGCCCAGCCGTGCGCGTGCTTCGACGGCAAACTCTGCAAGATTTACGCTGACCGGCCGAAGCGCTGCCGGACATTTGAATGCGGTCTGCTGAAGCGCGTTCAAGCCGGCGAACTGGACGCGGACGCGGCGTTGAAGACCATTGCCAAGACCAAACTTCAGGCGGAAGCCGTGCGCGGCCTGCTGCGTCAGCTTGGGCAAAATGACGAACGGCTGGCCATGACGAAGCGCTACACGGAAGCGATGAGCGCGCCGATTGATTTAGCCGACTGCGAAACTGATTCGGAACAGCGCGGCGAGCTGATGCTGGCCGTGGACAAATTGATGCGGCAGCTCCAGCGGGATTTCTTGAAGTAAGAGCTATTTTTTCAGGGCATTCAGTTCCACCACGGCGCTGGCATATTCCTGGCAGCCCTTTTCCTTCGAGCCAAGACTTTTCTTGAGCAAGGTGATCGCGCCGTCCTTGTCGCCGGCAAGCAGATGTTTCATGCCTGCATAATAGCAAGCCTGGCAAAGCTGGACATTTTGTTGCTTGGGATTTCTGCCGGAAGTTTTCGCAAGGCCCAGAAAGTCCTCCTCGGTCATCGTGCCGGCAAGAAACTGCCCGATCCTGGCCGTCCAATCACCAGCCTGCGCGCCTTGAAGGGATTTCAGATAAGCAGAAAGTTCCGTGGTGGCGGCTTCCGTTTCACCGAGCCGGGCGCGGATCAGCCAGATGCGGTAGCGGGGATAATCCAACAAAGGATCAAGCTGCACCGATTTGCGAAAGTTTTCCAAGGCCGGTTGGAATTGCATCTGGTCGTTCTGGACATAACCGAGACTGACATAACCTCCGGCCTTTTGAGAAGCCAGTTCAATGGCCTTGGAACAATCGGCGGCGGCTTCATCATACTTTTTAAGAGAGTTCTTTATAAGACCGCGATATGCGTAGGCGTCAACATTCAGTGGATCAATCTCCATGGCCTGGTTAAAGTCGTCAACCGCGCCGCTGAAGTCTTTGTTAACCCCCTTAGCAATGCCGCGAAGATTATAACAGCCTGCGTTGGTTGCATCCAATTCGATGGCCTTGTTGCAATCCACAATGGCTCCGTCGCAGTCCAGGAGATGAAATTTAACCCGGCCGCGATTCTCATAATATGAAGCTCGTTCGGAATCCAGTCCGATGGCCTTGTCGAAGTCGGCCAGCGCGTCGTCGTAATACTTAATCCGGTCTCTGGCAACTCCGCGATAATCATAGACGGCCGCGTCTCGTGGATTTAATTCAATTGCTTTGCTGTAATCGGTGACAGCGGCAAAATAATCATCCAGCGCGGTTTCGTTGTTCGCACGGTTGAGGTAGGCTTCCGTGAATTGAGGATTCAGGGTGATTGCCTTGGTGCAGTCGGCAATGGCCCCGTAGTAGTCCTTCAAATTAAATTTTGCCAGGCCGCGATTGTTGTAAGCTCCGGCAAATCGGGAATCCAATGAAATGGCCTTCGTGTAATCCGCAATGGCTCCGGTCAAATCTTTCTGCGCGGCCCTGGCCAGCCCGCGATTATCATAGGCGGCGGCGTAATTGGGGTTCAGCGCGATGGTTTGATTAAAGTCAGCAATGGCGTCCTGGTAGTTCTTGCGATTATATCTGATGGTGCCGCGGGCGTTGTAGGCCTCCGTGTATTGCGGATTAAGCCCGATGCTCTTGTCAAAATCGGCGACGGCTCCGATGTAATCATTCAGCGCAAACTCGGCCGTGCCGCGGCTATAGTAGGCCGTGGCGTAATCAGGATTGAGTTCAATCGCCTTGTTATAGTCGAGCACGGCTCCGGGATAATCCTTGAGCGCGGACTTGGCATTGCCGCGAAAGATATAGGCGTCCGTATTCTGGGGGTTCAGCACAATGGTCTCATTATAATCGGCCATGGCGCCCGAATAATCTCCAAGGAACAATTTGACGTTGCCGCGACTATAGAAGGCCAGGGTATATTGGGGTTTCAGTTCAATCGCCCTGGTGTAATCCGCGATGGATCCGGTGTAATCTCTGGTATAAATTTTGGCCGCGCCACGGCGCACATAGGCCTCGGCGTTTTTGGGATCCAATTCAATCGCCTTGGTGTCGTCGGCGATGACCCCGGCGTAGTCCTTGAGCTGACTTTTGGCCACACTGCGATTGACATAAGCATTGGCATTTTGGGGATCCAATGCGATGGCCCGGTCAAGGTTGGTGATGGCGCCCGCATAATCGCCCGACTGGTATTGGTTGACGCCGGCATCAAACGCCATTTGGGCAGGAGATTTGTCGTTGTTGTGTCGCGAGCAGGAACAGAGCATTACCAGCGAAAACAAACCGAATCTCCTTGCACAAGATTTCATGCAAATGAGAATAGCGGAACTGAATCCATTTGCAATGGCTTGTTTGAATTCTAATTACTCACCGGGAAGCTGCGCCGGCTCCGTTTTGACAGCAATCCGGCCTACACTTCCACCGGCTGAACCAGCTCCTTCTTTTTCTCCTCCGGTTTGCTGGCCGACTGCTCGCTGCGTAATTCTTCCAGCGGACGGAAACGATCCGCGCGAAAGCCGCGCTCCAGCGCCGACTTGGAATCGGCCTTCGGGTTGACGAGGCCGATGAGCAGCACCGACACATCGCCTTCCAGCGTCAGATTGATGCCGAGCCGGATGTCGCGCACGACGTAGGTGGAGTCCTTCACCGGCAAGGCAGTGTAGAGCTTGCTGATGTCCGGCGGGAATTTGTCATCCACGCAAACCACTTTGTCACCGATACCGTAATTGAGCATGGCTTTATTTCACCAGCGTCCGGCAGAATTTGTCCAGCCGGTCCAGCCCTTTCTCAATGTTCGCCAGGCTGGTCGCGTAGCTCAGGCGGATGTAGTCGTCCGCGCCGAAAGCGATGCCGGGCACGGCGGCGACTTTTTCCTGCTCCAGCAATTTCGCGCAGAAGTCGGCGGACTTGAGGCCGGTCTTGGAAATGTTCGGGAACAGATAAAACGCGCCCTTGGCATTCACGCAGGAAATGCCGGGAATGGAATTTAATTTCGTGTGCGCGTAGCGGCGGCGCTTGTCGTATTCCGCCAGCCAGACCGGCAGGTGATCTTGCGGGCCGGTGAGCGCGGCCACGCCTCCTTTTTGAGCGAACGAAGTCGGGTTGCTGGTGCTGTGGCTTTGCACGGCGTCAATGGCCCTGGCAATCGGCTCCGGCGCGGCGAGGAATCCCAGCCGCCAGCCGGTCATGGAATACGCCTTCGCCAAGCCGTGGACGATGATGGTGTGGTCGTAATGCGCCGGCGAAAAACTGGCGACGCTCTTCACCTTCGCGCCGCCGTAAAGCAGGTGCTCGTAAATTTCGTCGCTCATGATGAGGACGTTTTTCTCCACGCAGATGTCGCCGAGCGCCTTCACTTCTTCTGGCGAATAAACACTACCGGTCGGATTGCTCGGCGAATTGAGGACGAACAGCCGTGTGTTCGGCGTGATGGCGGCGCGTAATTGTTCCGGCGTCACTTTGAACTCCGTTTTATCCGTTGTCTGGATGATGACCGGCTTCGCGCCAGCGAGCTTGACCATTTCGGGATAGCTCAACCAATACGGCGCGGGAATGATGACTTCGTCGCCCGCTTCGCACGTCGCGAGAATGACATTGTAGCAGGAATGTTTGCCGCCACACGAAACAATGATTTGCGACGGCTTATAAGTCAGTCCGTTCTCGCGCAAAAATTTGGCGGCGATGGCTTCACGCAATTCGGGAATGCCGCTGCTCGGCGTGTATTTGGTAAAGCCGGCGGCGAGAGCCTTGGCGGCGGCGTCCTTGATGTGCTGCGGCGTGTCGAAATCCGGTTCGCCCGCGCCGAAGCCGACGACATCCTCGCCGGCCGCTTTCATGGCCTTGGCCTTGGCGTCAATGGCAAGCGTGAGCGATGGCGAGAGCGAGGCAGCGCGATGGGAGATTTTGTAATTCATAATGCGGCAGGAATTTTACGGTCAAATGTGCGGCGTGCAAGAACGGAAATTTTCATTGTTATTGATGCCGCCGGGTTTGTCCCGAAAAGCGACGCCCGTGCAATCAATTTGTCTCAAATCAGAACAGTCAGACCCGGTTGATCTTCGCCGATTTCAACTATTTGTCCGCATGCGGATGGCGCGAATGTTGCTTTGGAAGTTTTGAAATGAAGCTCATTTTGATCTGCCTCACGTCAATGTTGTTTGGGCTCGCCCACGCCGAAGTTCCAAAACTTTTCACCCAAAAATCATTCACCTCCGCCAACATCGCCGAAGCCGTCAACCGTTATGTTGCCATCGGCGAAGAATCGGCCGTCAAGGAGCTGCAACAGCTCGCGGCGCAGGACACCGACGCGAATGACAATTTTTTAAGCAAAGGCTTCAACGTCAAGGAACGCGTCGGCTGGGTGTGCCGGATTCTTTACGAACCCAGGGAACATTCCCCGCTGCGTGCGCCGCGATTTGGCGAGCTGGCGCTGCCGGAAAAATCCATGCCGGCGGAAAAATGGCCGCTCTACCCGCTCGCCCTGTCTGGCTCAACCTATGTCGTGTTGAAGCAGGGTTACACCGCCGATGGCACGCCGGAGGAGATGGCGCATTATCTCAAGTATTGCAAAAACAACGGCGTCTTCCGCAAAACGCCGGTGGCAGTCCCGACCCGCGAGCAGGCCGAAAAGGACATCGCGAATTTCCGCAGTTCAGCGGAATGGCAGGCCATCGCGTGGCGAAACAACGACGGCTTCAGCTATCCTATGGGCGAATCTTTGACGTGGGCATTCATCAATAACCAGACCAAAGCCATCGCCGACGAACCGCTCGCCAGCCGGAATCCGAAACCGGATTCCAGTGCGCTTTCGCTGCGGTGAGCAGCAACCGGCGCTAATTATCCACCGCTTGGGCTTCAATAATTGAAGTTTTGGACGAAGCCGGATTCCATCCGGTTGTAATCATCCCACTGATTGTCGGCCACCGACTGTTCCTCGCCTCGCGGAACCGTGACCAGCATGGGCGCTTTCCACTTCCAATGTTCGACGTGCCCGTCGGCAAACGAAAGATTTGCGCCTTGATTATGCCGGTTGCCGGGAACGTCCCACCAGTAACCATACGCCCAATCGTCCGTCTCGACTGGAATACCAAACTCATCATCCATTATCTCGTTCTCATTCACATCGAGGAAAACAATCAGGCCGGTTGGCGTCGGGTTTCTGACCTGTGTCAGCTTGCTGTAATGCGGGATTTCCGTGGCGATGTCGGTGGAATAAACCAGGCCGTTGACCGACTGGCTCATGTTGTAGCTTCTCAATCGCGGCTGGCTTAAAATCGTGCCATCGTGGGTCTGGACCGTGGACTGGTCGGCGGGACAATGATAAATGGCAACGGACGTGTTGTATTGAAAGAGCAGTCCGCCGCTGATTCCAGCCGAATTTGTGTCATAGATGGCGAGGTTGGTGCACCAGGAAGGCCCCGTGTCAATTGGCTGGTCTGAAATAATGTCATAGACAAAATTATTTGGGGGCAGGCTGTCGCTGTTGTCGAGAATGTAAAGATGCAGGCAAAGGTTCATTTGCTTCAGGTTGTTGATGCATTCAACGCTCTTCGCCACAGCCTTGGACTTGGAAAGCACCGGCAGAAGCATCGCCGCCAGAATGCTGATGATCGCAATGACCACCAACAGTTCAATCAACGTGAACGCGACGCGTAGCCCGTGCGCCGGCCTTTTCCAAATCATTTTTTTGAACTCGAAGCGCATCTTGAAACCCAGCGTAAAATACGTCAGCGTTCCCGATTCGCCAGTGGAAATTTGCCCTGCAATGACCAGCCCGAAGCCATCCGGTTCCAGCTAGGGAGCCACCGGGATTGAACCGAGGATCAACAACAACTGGTCGGCGAGCTGTTTGACGTTGTCGGGCGTCGGCGCATCGGTGTTGGAATGAGCCTGCTCAACCGCCGCGTCAAAGGCCTTCTGGTAAGCATGATAGGCGGTGTTCACCTGCGTTTGAAATTCCGGCGAAATGGCGGCGAACGACACCTCGTTCTGATAGCGCGCCATCGCGGCATCAATATCGTCGCGGGTCTGCTTGAGCCGGTAATAATTCGTCGTGGCGCAGCCGCTGACGACGGCGAGCACAGCCAATGTCAGAATTAAACCGAAAAGCTTTTTGGCGTCCAATTTCATCCCGGCGTTTTAACAGGTCGGCAATGCCGCTTCACGCCTATTCTTCATGAACTCGCGCTCGTGTAGCGGCTGACGGAAATCCGCCAGAACCACTCCGAAATCAGCGCCCAGACCACGCCTAGGCCGAGCAGCGCCAGCAATGGCCAGTAGGAATTCAGCGTGTTGGCCAGCGTCCGTGTGGGCACGTTGCTCACCAGCAGCACCGGCAGCGCAAACGTGAACACCGCCTTGAACGCGCCGCGAAACGCATCGTCC
>CAZIFP010000029.1:0-16731 GCA_964538105.1 uncultured Bifidobacteriaceae bacterium | reverse complement strand
CCGGCTCGTGGTTTTTGCGCGACGACGACACGCTCTGGCTGATTCCCGGCGATTCCGCGATGGGACTGCGTCTGCCGCTGGATTCCGTTCCATGGGTCTCCGAAAAAGATTATCCGTGGCTGCGGCCGCAAGATCCGTCTGAGCCGGATTTGCCGGAACTGCCGAAAGAATTTCCGTATCGCCAGCTCGTCGCGAACCGCCGCGCCGCGCCGTTGCCGCCGGGTTATGGTCCGGGCCAGCGCGTGCAAAAACTTGGCAAGCCGGACGAAAAACCGGAATTGAAACCGGACGAAGATCCAAATCGTTGTCCCGCGCCGGGCGAATCCGCGTCGTGGATTATTCGCACCGCCTTGTGCATCGAGCCGCGCGACGGACGGCTGCACGTCTTCATGCCGCCCGCTGAAAAGACGGAAGATTATCTCGACCTCATAGCCGGTATTGAAACGACCGCGCACGAAACCGGTTTGCCCGTCGTCATCGAAGGTGAAACGCCGCCGCGCGATCCGCGGTTGAACAAGCTCGCCGTCACGCCCGATCCCGGCGTGATTGAGGTCAACATGCACCCGAGCAAGACCTGGGAAGAACTCGTCGAGCGCACGACGGTGCTTTACGAGGAAGCGCGACAGACGCGGCTCGGCACGGAAAAATTCATGGTGGACGGTCGTCACACCGGCACCGGCGGCGGCAACCATATCATCATCGGCGGCGAGACACCGACGGATTCGCCGGTGTTGCGCCGGCCTGACTTGCTGCGTTCACTGCTGACGTATTGGCAGAATCATCCGTCGTTGAGCTGGCTGTTCAGCGGTCTATTCATCGGCCCGACGTCGCAGGCACCGCGCATTGACGAGGCGCGCAACGATTCGCTTTACGAACTCGACGTAGCGTTCAAGGAAATGGACAAACAGATCGGCCTGTTTGGCCAGACCCCGCCGTGGCTGGTGGACCGGTTGTTCCGCAACCTGCTGATTGATTCCAGCGGCAACACGCATCGCGCCGAGTTTTCGATTGATAAACTTTACGCGCCCGAAAGCAGCACCGGCCGGCTCGGCCTCGTCGAGATGCGCGCCTTTGAAATGCCGCCGCATTCGCAGATGAGCCTCGCGCAACATCTGCTGCTGCGCGGCCTCGTCTCGAAATTCTGGAAGGAGCCTTACAAAAACGGCCTCGTGCGCTGGGGCACGGACATCCACGATCGTTGGATGCTACCGCATTTTTGCGAAACCGATTTCAAGGATGTCGTCAACGATCTGCGCGATGCCGGATATCCGTTCCAGGCGGAATGGTTCGCGCCGCATTTTGAATTCCGCTTTCCACGAATCGGCGATTTGGAACAGCGTGATTTGCAAATCGAGCTGCGAACCGCGCTCGAACCGTGGCACGTCCTCGGCGAAGAGCCCGGCGGCGGCGGCACGGTGCGCTACGTGGACAGCTCGGTCGAGCGCCTGCAAATCAAGGCGCGCGGCCTCGCGGGCGACCGTTTCGCGATCACCTGCAACGGCCATCGCGTGCCGCTGCATCCGACCGGCACGAACGGCGAAGGCGTCGCGGGCGTGCGTTATCGCGCCTGGCAGCCGCCGGTTTGTCTACAACCGACCATCAAATCGCACGCGCCGCTGCGCTTCGATCTTTACGACACTTGGAACCAGCGTTCGCTGGGCGGCTGCACCTACAACGTCGCGCATCCCGGCGGCCGCAGTTACGACACGTTCCCGGTGAACAGCTACGAAGCCGAAAGCCGCCGGCTGGCGCGATTTTTCCGGCACGGCCATCAACAAGGGAAGTTCACGCCGCCAGTGGAAAATTTGAACACCGACTTTCCGTTCACGCTGGATTTGCGTAATGTCTGACACGGGCGACAATAAGGGCAGAAGCGATCAAACGCCGATGACACAATCGCAATCCCAATCCACGACGAACGACACCAGCTTCGCCAAAAAGGCGGTGCCGGAAAGCCTGTTGTCCGGCTACCAGCGCAGCGCCGGCGCGTTTGATGAACTGCTCGCGCCGGACGGCAAAATTTTTCCGCACTACGAAAAATTGCTTGGCGAACTGGAAGAATTCGGCGCGACGGAATTGTCACGGCGCGTGGACGCGTGTCAGCGGTTCGTCCACGAGCACGGCATCACCTACAACGTCTATGGCGACCCGCGCGGCATGGAACGGCCGTGGCAGCTCGACCCGATTCCGTTCGTCATCGCGCCGGACGAATGGCGCTCGCTCGAAACCGGCTTGATCCAGCGCGCGACGTTGCTGAACAAAATCCTCGCCGACTGCTACGGCGCGCAGGAACTCATCCGTTCGCGATGGCTTTCGCCAGCGCTGGTGTTCGGCCAGCCGGATTTTTTGCGGCCGTGCCACGGCATCCGGGTGCCGGGCGACACCTTCCTGCATTTCTACGCCGCCGATCTTGCACGTTCGGCCGACGGGCGCTGGTGGGTGGTTTCCGACCGCACGCAGATTCCCACCGGCGCGGGCTATGCGCTGGCGAACCGTCTCGTCACGTCGCGCATTCTGCCGCAGCCGTTCCGTGACAATCATGTTCACCGGCTCGCCGGATTTTTTCTCGCCGCGCAGAACTCGCTTGCGCAACTTGCGCCGCGCCAGGCCGAGCGCGCCCGCGTCGTCATGCTCACGCCCGGCCCGCACAACGAAACATATTTCGAGCAGGCATATCTCGCGCGCTACCTCGGCTACATGCTCGTCGAGGGACAGGATTTGACCGTGCGCGACAACCACGTTTTCCTGAAAACCTTGAGCGGCCTCGAACGCGTGGACGTGATCCTGCGCCGCGTGGACGATGATTTCTGCGACCCGCTCGAACTGCGGAACGATTCCATCCTCGGCGTGCCGGGGCTGGTTGAAGCCGTGCGCGCAGGAAATGTTGTTATGGCGAACGCGCTCGGCAGCGGCCTCGTGCAAAGCCCGGCGTTCATGTCTTTTCTGCCCGGCCTGTGCAACCACCTGCTCGGTGAAAAATTAAAACTGCCGTCGGTCGCAACCTGGTGGTGCGGACAAAAAGCGGCGCGCGAACACGTCCTCAAAAATCTCGACAAGCTGGTCGTGAAGGCGGCGTTTCGCACGCACTTGAAAATCGCCGAGGCCGAAAGCGAGGAACTGAAGCGACGCATCGAGTTTGATCCCGACCTGTTTGTCGCGCAGGAGCGCGTGGAGCTTTCCACCGCGCCGGTTTGGCAGAAAAATTCGCTCGTGGCGCAGCCGGTGAGCCTTCGCGTTTTTCTCGTGGCGGATGGCAACGGCGGTTATCGCGTCATGCCCGGCGGCCTAGCGCGCATCTCGCCGGACAGTGGGACAGGCGTCTCGCCTGTCAGGCCACGATTTTCCGGGGGTGAACTGGACAGGCGAGACGCCCGTCCCACTAATGCGATCGGACAATTTATTTCCATGCAACGCGGCGGGAGCAGCAGCAAGGACACATGGATTCCATCCGCCACGCCGGTCGAGGAATTGTCTTTGCTCCACGCAACCAGCCAGAGCGTCGAGTTGCGCCGCACGGGGAACAACCTGCCGTCGCGCCTCGCGGATAATTTTTTCTGGCTTGGGCGTTATTCCGAACGCGCGGACGCGACGTCGCGCCTGCTGCGGAGCGCGCTGCTGCGGTTCAATCCCGAACGCACCGGCGGGGCGTTGCCGCTGCTGACGCCGCTCCTACAGACGCTGGAAATTCAAGGACAGTTGCCAGGGATTTCCGCCAAGCCGGAATTGTGGGCCAACGCCGAGGCGTTCGAGGCGGAGCTGCTTGCGGCGATCTTCGACCTGGCGCGTCCCGGCAGCCTGCGGCAGACGGCGGAACACTTGCAACGGCTCGCGATGCTGGTGCGCGACCGCACGTCGAACGACATGTGGCGCGTGTTGAGCCAGATTGACGACCGGCTCGCGACGCCATCGCAGAAGCGGGTGATGCTCGCCGGCGAGGCGGTCGGCATCTTGAACCAGACGCTGCTCGGCCTCGCGGCGTTCCACGGCCTGGCGCGCGAGAACATGACCCGCGCGCAGGCGTGGCGATTCCTCGACATGGGACTGCGCCTCGAACGCGCGGTTTATCTTTCCACGCTGCTCGATGCCACACTGCGTTCGCCGGACGCGGAAAACCCCAGCCTGCTCGAAGCCGTGCTCGAGGTCGTGGACAGCTCCATCACGTTCCGCTCGCGCTATAATTTGCTGCCGACCGTGCCGGCGGTGTTCGACCTAGTTTTGCTTGACGATAAAAATCCACGTTCCGTTTTGTTTCAACTCAAGCAATTGGTGAAACATTCCGACAAGCTGCCGGGCGAGCGCGAGGGCGCGGCGGGTTCGGGCAAGCAAATTTTGCAGGCGTGCGCCGCGCGGCTGGAACGCGCCGACGCGCGCGAACTCGCCAGTCCGTCCGCCGGCTGGAAGGATTCCGCGCTGGCCGCGACCATCCGGCAGACATTGCGCGACCTGCCACAATTGTCCGACGCCATCGCCGCGAGCTATTTCGCGCACTCGGCCATCTCGCGCACAGGACGCGGGGAAGCGCCATGAACTACCACATCACTCATCGCACGCTCTACGAATACGCCGCGCCGGTGTCGGTGTCGCACCACGTCGCGCGGCTCGAACCGCGCGCCACGGCCACGCAGTCGCGCGAAAGTTTTTCGCTCCAGATTTTTCCCGAGCCGGCGCTCCGCAAGGCGCGGGCGGATTATTTCGGCAACCAGCTTTGCTTTTTTGCGATCCAGGAAATTCATTCCAAGCTGGAAATCATCACCAGCAGTCACGTGACGGTGGAGCCGAGAAATCCGGCGCAACACGAATCCACCATGCCGTGGGAAACCGTGGCCGAGATGTTCCGCGATCCGGTTTTGCCCGAAGTGGTCGAGCCGTATCAGTTCGTCTTTGATTCGCCACAAATCCGCGCGTCGCGGGAACTGGCCGATTACGCCTTGCAAAGTTTTGGCAAGGACACGCCGCTGCTGGCCGGTGCCCGCGATTTGACGCGCCGCATTTTCGAGGATTTCAAATTCGACCCGAAAGCCACCACGGTCGCGACGCCGTTGGAGGAAGTCTGGAAAAAACGGCGCGGCGTCTGCCAAGATTTTGCGCATCTCGGCATCGCGTGCCTGCGCTCGCTCGGGTTGCCGGCGCGCTACGTCAGCGGCTATCTGCGAACTCGGCCGCCGGAAGGCAAGCCGCGCCTGGTCGGCGCGGATGCGAGCCACGCTTGGTTCCGGGTTTTTTGTCCCGGCACCGGCTGGGTGGATTTTGATCCGACGAATAACATCCAGCCTGCCGAGGAACACATTATTGTCGCCTACGGCCGCGATTACGGTGATGTCAGTCCCGTCGCAGGAATTCTCACCGGCGGCGGCGAACACGAGGTCAAGGTGTCGGTGGACGTCGAGGAGATTTAACGAATGAAATGGGAAATCATCCATCGCACGAGCTACACCTACGCCTCGCCGGTGCGCGACAGCTTCAACGAGGTGCGACTGCAGCCATTTTCGAACGAGTGGCAGACGGTGGACAATTTCCTGCTGAAAATCCTGCCGGCGGCGCGGCTGCGGCATCATCACGATTTCTATTCCAATATAATTCATCACTTCGAGATCGCCGAACCGCACAACTCGCTGATGGTTGAAAGCAACCTGCACGTGACGACGAAGCCGCGTCCGCAGCTTGGCCTCGCAGAAACACCGTGGCCGCTGGCGCGCATCGGCGAGGCGGCTCGCGAAACGCGGGTGTTTGATTTTTTGCAGGAAAGCCGGTTCGTGGAACTGTCGCCGGAAGTCTGGCGGCTCGCGCTGGACACCACTGCCGGCATCTCGGACACCTGGCAGGCGGCGCTGGCGCTGATGAATTTCATCCACGGCCAGTTGAAGTATGAATCATTCTCCACCAACGTCCACACCCACGCGCGCGACGTCTTGAAGGACCGGCGCGGCGTCTGCCAGGATTTTGCGCATGTGATGATCAGCCTGTGCCGCACGTTGAAAATTCCCGCGCTTTACGTCAGCGGTTATCTGGCGACCGAGTCGGCCAGTGCGACGCACGCGTGGGTGGAGGTGCTGATTCCAGGCCTCGGCTGGATTCCGCTCGACCCGACGCACAACCGCCAGACGGACGAAACCTATGTGAAAATCGCCGTGGGCCGGGACTACGCCGACGTGCCGCCGTTTTCCGGCAATTACAAGGGAACAACCGACCGTCAGATGCAGGTGCAGGTCAGCATCAAGTCCGTGTTTTGACGGACGAATCACCGCCGGTGGTTTCTTTCGCCGCCCAGTCGAGCCATTCGCTCAACACGATCAACGTCCACAACGCCCGCGCGTGGTCAGCCTGAAGCCGGCAATGTTCGGAAAATAATCCCAACGCCGCTGGCACGCGGACGCCGATTTGCTCCAGCCGCTCGTTGGCCAGTTTTTTGGCGGCCCAGTCGCGCAACGGGCCGCGCAGCCATTTGCCGATCGGCACGGACAACCCACGCTTGCGGCGATTCACGATGGATTTCGGCAGATAACGCAGCGCGTAATTTTTCAGAAAAATTTTGGTGGAAAAATTCTTCACCCGGTTGGCTGCCGGCAGGCTGGCGGCAAAGGCCATGACTGCTTCATCGAGAAACGGTGCGCGCAGTTCGAGCGCGGAAGTCATGCTCGCACGGTCGGCTTTCGTGAGTAATCCTTCCGCGAGAAAATTTTCCAAATCCCAGCGCTGAATTTTATCAAGAAGAAGCCCGTTGTCGGCGGTGTCTGCGCCAGCCGCTGGCGGCGGCAAAATTCCCAAGCGCGCCAGCACTGGTGGCGAGATGTTCGACATCCACAGTCGGTGCCTAAACAGACCACCCCACTTCGCGCCTTGTTCCGCGCCCTGCACGAAACGCTTGAGCAAAAAGGACACGGTCATTTTTTCCTCGCTGACTGGAAGCGACTCGACGACGCGCCGGATGGCATTACGAAACCACGCCGGCAGGTTGCCAAATTTTTCGGCCACACCCGCGCCGATGTAAGTCGGATAGCCGCCGAATAATTCATCCGCGCCTTCGCCGACCAGCGCCATCGGCACGTCCGCCGCCGCGCGCCGCGCGAGCAGCGCCGTCGGCAGCCACGCCGGATCGGCCAGCGGTTCACCGACGGTTTTGATCAATGTTGACAAGGCTTCCGGCAAATCATTTGGCCGCACCCAGACTGTGACCGGTTCGAGCTTGAGCGAAGTGGCGACAGATTCGGCAAAATTACCTTCATCAAATGATTCCTCCTCAAAGCGCAAGGTGTAAGCCCGCAGCCGCCGGCCGGGATGCAGCGAGCGCGTGACCGCCGAAACCAGCGACGAATCCACGCCACCGCTCAAAAACACCCCGAAGTCCACGTCCACGTCGGACTGCCGCCGGACGCTTTCGCGGAAAATTTTATCGAAGTCGTCGAGCGACGGGCTTTGTTTTGGCGTCTCGACATTTTTCCAACGCCAGTAAGTGGAATGCCGGATACCGCGCGCGTCAATCTGGACGATGCCGCCGGGCGGAACTTTTTGAATGCCCGAAAAAGGTGAGGCGGGCGAGGCGAACAATCCAAATTGGAGGTATCGCTGCAACGCAGCTTTGTCGAAATTCACCGGCAGTTTGCCCTCGGACACAATGCTGGCGATTTCCGTCGCGAAAATAATTGTGTCGGCGGATTGCGTGAAAAAAAGCGGACGCTCCCCGGCCCGATCGCGAATCAAAGTGAGCTTGCGTTCGCGCGGATCCCAAATTCCGATGGCAAAGGCACCGACGAGTTTCTCCGCGAACGTCGCGCCGAGTTCCAGATATATTCCCGGAATCACCGCGACGTCGGTGGCTTGTTTCACCGGCCGGCCGCGTTCGGCCAGCCATTTTCGCAGCTCCTTGTGATTGTCAATTTCCCCGTTGCAAACCGCGACCACGCCGCTGGCCGCGTCAATCATCGGCTGCCGGCCGTCGTCACCGCCGCGGATCGCGAGCCGCGTCGCGCCCAGCACGGCGCATTCGGAGGCGTTCAGTCCGACGTCATCGGGACCGCGATGCGACAGCGCCTGCAACATCGCGTTGACGCGGAGCCGGACGGATTCCGGCTGGCGTTCACCGGAAATATTTACGATGCCACAGATGCCGCACATGCAAAAATTTTATGGAGCCGGCAGCAGGACGCCGACGTATTGCGGCGTCAATTGTTGGATGTTGGTTTTCTGAATTCCCGCTACCGCTTCCAGTTGAAACCTTTGGTTTGAATGAGCCAAAAGATAAACCGGATGTTTCCGTGCGGCCAGCCAATCATTCAATTTCGCAACCGGCACCAGATTCGTCGGCCAGTTCGGATCGTTCTTCAGCCGGAACAAAATATAGTTGCTCGAACTCGTAATTTCGCTGCCGTCTGTCGTGATCAAAGTGGCCGTGCGGTTGAGATAAAATGGCAGGCCGTTGGGAAAACATTCCAAGAACGCCAGCCCGGTTTCCGGCAGCAGCGGCGTCATTTGTTGCGCCAGTTGGCGGGCCGATTTCATATTGAAAACAACTTGGATCGCTCCAAGGTTCAGTGTGAACAACAGCACCGGGAAAATGGCGAAGATGGCGAAACAAAATCCGGCATCGCGGCGAATGCGCGCCAGCAGCCCCAGCACGCCAAACACGGACAACAAAATAATCGGCGTGATGATATGCCGGCCCAGTTCCCCGGCATCCTCAACCGAAAGCCGCAGCGGCTTGGCCAGCGATGTCATGCGCGGCGAAAGATAAATTGCCGCGATGGCGACTACGAAACACAAAACCGCCAGCGTGATCGCCGCGCGGCCCGCGATGCGCGCGGCCTTGCCGCCGGGATTGGCCAGTGCCTGTTGAAAAAATCGCGCCGTCAAAATGCCGCAGGCCACCGTCACGGTTAAAATATAACCGGGCAGTTTTGATTTCGAGAGCGAGAAGAAAATCACCACCACCACCGCCCAGACGAGGCAGAGCCGGTCGGCGGACGACAGGAATTTTTTATTTTTCCACGCCGCCACGCCGGCTTCTGGCAAAATAAAACTCCACGGCAGGAACAATCCGGCGACAATCAGCGCGTAAAAATAAAACGGCTGTGAACGGTGAAAGGTCGTGGTCGTGAACCGGTGGAACGATTCTTCAATAAGTCCGTAATAAGGAAAATCTGGATGTTGCAGCGAAAGCCCGATGAACCACGGCAGCGTCACGCCGAAGAACACCAGCAGATTCAGCGGCGCAAAAAATCGTTTCCAGACGCCGCGACGGCCTTCGACCCGATGAAAAACAAACAGCACGAGTCCAGGAATCAGAAAACCCACCGGCCCTTTCACCAGCGTCGCGAAACCCGCCGCCAGCGCGCCGAGCAGATACCAGATTCGCCGCGATTTGCCGTCGCATTCTTCGGCGCGATAACCAGCGAAAATCGCCGCCGACACAAAAAACGCCAGCGTCATGTCGAAGATGATTGTCCGCGAAAAAACCACATAAAGCGGCATTGTGGCCATGATGATGACCGCCAGGACCGCGCAGCGCGTTCCATAAACGCGCCGGCAAAAAGCAAAGGTGGTTGCCAGCAATGCCAGCCCGAAAATCGCCGAAGGCAGGCGCGCCGCCGTTTCATTGTCGCCAAACGCCACCAGCGAAAGTGCGACAGCCTTGAAATAAAAAGCCGGTTTGTCCAGATAGGCGATGCCGTCGTAGCTGGGCGAAAGCCACGCACCTGATTCCTTCATTTCGCGGGCGACCTCGGCATTTCGACCTTCGTCCGGCTGGAGCAGCGGCAGGTTTCCCAGTTGGAAAAAAAGCGCAAACCAGACAACGGCCAGAGCGAACAAAACCCATGCAGCTTCTGACTGCGGGATTAAAAATGAGCGGCGCGATTCGATGAGGTATTTTGCCACTGCCATTTCGCAAGGCAAGCCCATCCACAGTTTCGGCGCACAAATTCGGCGGCGCAATTCGACAAAACGGCCCGGCTTGATAAAATTAGATGACAGAGAAAATGGAAACCACCGCGACCATTCCCGCCAGCGCGCCGAAAAATTCCGCCACAACGGAACTTTTGGTCGAGGGCATGACCTGCCAGAATTGCGCGCTTCATGTGACCGAGGCAATTCAAAATGTTCCCGGCGTTCAAAGCGCCTCGGTGAATTTGTCGAACCGCGCCGCCAGCATCCGCTGGATTTCTGCCAGCGACAAAAACATTTCCGCCGTTCTTTCTGCAATTTCGCAAGCTGGTTACGAGGCCAGGGAAATTTCCTCGGCCCATGTCGCCGGCCCCGGTTCCAAACAGAGCCGTTGGCAATGGAATTTGATCCTCGGCCTCGCCGTCACCGCCGCGCTGATGATCGGCGAATGGGTTTTCGGCCTCGCCATGACGCCGTGGTTCCAATGGCTCGCGTTTGCTCTGGCCGCCGTGGTGCAGGTTTTCTGCGGCGCGCAATTCTATCGCGGCGCATGGCGGCAGATCAAAGTCGGTAGCTCCAATATGGACACGCTCGTCGCGCTCGGCTCGACAACGGCTTTCGGATACAGCACTTGGGCGTTGTTCAGTGGCTCGGGCGGACACGTATATTTCAAGGAGGCCGCCGCCATCATTTCGCTCATCAGCGCCGGCCACTGGCTCGAAGCCCGCGTGAGCGACAAAGCCAGCGGCTCGTTAAAATCCTTGTTAAACCTCGCGCCGCAGACGGCGCATCGAATTCAAGGCGCCGATCCGGTTGAATTGAAAATTTTTGACCTGCGCAGCTTCAACCCGGTCACGGCGGCGGCCGTCAAGGAAGTCGAGGTTCCCGTTTCCGAACTGCAAATTGGCGACCGCATCGCGCTGCGGCCCGGCGACCGCGTGCCGGTGGACGGTGTGGTGCTCGAAGGCGAATCCGCCGTGGACGAAACCATGCTTACCGGCGAATCCGTTCCTGTGGACAAAAAATCCGGCGGCGAACTTTTTGCCGGCACGGTGAACGTGAACGGCCGCCTCATCATGCGCGTCAGCGCCACCGGCGAGGCGACCGCGCTCGCGCATATCATCGCCGCGGTGCAACGCGCGCAGACCAGCCGCGCCGACATCCAGCGCCTCGGCGACCGCATCAGCAACGTTTTCGTGCCGGTCATTGTCTGCATCGCGCTCGCCGCCGGTATTTTTTGGGCCTTTCATTCCGGCGCGGAAAAAGCCTTTGTCATCGCAGCGGGAATTTTGATTGTTGCGTGTCCGTGCGCGATGGGTCTGGCCACGCCCGCCGCCATCATGGCGAGCGCCAACACCGCCGCGCGCCGCGGCATTTTGATCCGCGATGGAGTGGCACTGGAAAAGGCCGATAATATCACGGCGGTGATTTTTGACAAGACCGGCACGATCACTGTCGGCAAGCCCGAAGTGGCCGGTTCATGGTCAGGTAGGAGCCGACGTGAGGAGGCTCTAACTTCTTCGAATTCGACCGGGGGTAAATTAGAGACTCCTCACGTCGTCTTTTACGAGGAAGACAAGATTGCCGCCGCGCTGGCACGTCATTCCACGCATCCTATCAGTCAGGCGATTGCCAAAATTTCGGCGGAGAAGGTTGAACTTTCGGATTGGCAAGAAGTGCGCGGTTCTGGCGTGAGCGCAATTTTGCCAGCTCCAACCTCCAACCTCCAACCTTCAACCTTGCGACTTGGTTCTTTGCGCTGGCTCAATGATTCCGGCGTGGATTTGGCGGCGGGCGAAAAATTCATCGCCGAATGGTCGGGGCAAGGCGCGACGATTGTCGGGCTGGCGTCCGACAAATCGTTGCTCGGACTGTTTGCCGTGCGCGATGCGGTGAAAGCGAATGCGAAAGAAGTTGTCCAACAACTCCAGCAGCAAGGACTGAAATTTTTTCTCGTTACCGGCGACAATGCTTTGACTGCGGCAAGCATCGCGAAGCAGGTTGGCATTGCGGCGGAAAATGTTTTTGCCGAAGTGCGGCCGGAGCAGAAGGCGGAGTTCGTGAAAAAACTTCAAGTCGCGGGCGAGCGCGTGGCGTTTGTGGGTGACGGCATCAACGATGCGCCGGCGCTCACGCAGGCCGACCTCGGCATCGCCGTGAGCCGCGCGAGCGACGTGGCGCGCGAGGCGGCGGACATCATCCTGCTGAAAACGGAGATCGAGGCCGTGCCGGAGGCGCTCGGTCTAGCGCGGGCGACGTTACGCATCATCAAACAAAACTTGTTCTGGGCGTTTTTTTACAACGTGCTCGGCGTGCCCCTGGCGGCGATGGGATTCATCAGCCCGATTTTCTGCGCGGCGGCGATGGGCGTGTCCGACCTGGTCGTAATTGGCAACGCGCTGCGGCTGCTGCGGTGGCGGAAATGATTTTGTCATTGCCCGACAAAACATTTTTCTTTGCGTGAATTTTCCCTATCCTGCACGAATGGCATTTGAATCGGAATCGCCGCTCGACGCGCTCTGGAAGGAATACGCCCGGGCGTTTCAGGATTGGGACGACCTCACGCTCGCGCGTTGGCTTGCGCAGACGCTCGGCCAGCTCGAAGGCCGCGCGTGGCGGCTCTCACATCCGCTCGTCGGCGCCTACCGGCTGGGCGCGCAGCTCGCGCATGACCGGCAGATCTGGTTCAAGCGGCTGGCCACGCCGCCGGCGGCCTACGCGGAATCCCCCTGCTGCCGCGCGCCGTTCCTGCCGCTGCTCACGCGCGACGTGCGCGAATCGGGCCTGATCTGCCAGCATTGCAGCGAAACGCTCGTGCCGTTCGAGGAAATTTCCGCCGAAGGCCGCGCCGAAATCGAGGCGTGGGCGAAAGAATATGAACCAGTCCACGCCGTCGCGCATTGGGACGACCGCCAGCGGCGCGGCGCGGGAAATTATGACGCGGCCTATGAGAACGCGGCGGAGCAGGCGGAACAGTTGCTCGCACGCGCGGGCCGCGATCTCGCACCGAAGCTGCTGCAAGTGTATCCGACCCTCATTTGGGAAGATCAGGACGAATGCCTGGAAGTCCGGCCGGAGGATGTGCCCGTTTGATTTATGATTTTGGATTTACGATTTAAGATTTGGTTCGCAATTTCACGCCGGCTTGTAAATCGTATATCGCAAATCGTAAATGATTAAGTTTGTTTTCAAATGGGTGCTGCGGCTGTTCATTCTGGCGGTCGTGCTGGTCGTCGTTTTCTTCCTGTCGCTGGATTCGATTCTACGCGTGGTCATGGAAAATCGCATCCGCGCGCAGACCGGCATGGACGCGGAGATCGGGAAATTCACGCTCGGCCTCGCCGAGCCGACCGTGACCATCAAGGATTTCAAGCTGTTCAATCCGCCGAGCTTTGGCGGCACGCCGTTCCTCGACATCCCGGAAATCCATGTCGAATACGACCGCGCCGCGCTCGCCAAACATGAGATTCACGTCACGCTGCTGCGTTTCAACCTCGGCGAACTGGACATCGTGAGAAATGAGGCCGGCCAGACCAATATTTTTTCCATCGCGGCGCTGCCGACGGTGAAAAAATCCGGCGGCGGCGGCGGAAAATCCTTCGCCAAGGAAACCGGCTTTGAATTCACCGGCATTGACGTGCTGAATGTCTCCGTCGGCACGGCAAAGTATATTGACCTGAAAGATCCAAAGAACAATCGCGAGCAGAAAATCGGCATCGAGAACTGCGTGATGAAAAACGTGAAGACGCCAACCGACCTTGCCGGGCTGGCCGTGATGGTGGCGTTGCGCGGCGGTGATCTGTTCGGTTCACTCATCGCGCCACCGGGCTTGAAATGAATGCCCAACCGCGTTAGATTGCCGCCATGAGTGCGATCCAGCTTGCGAAGGTCGTCGAGCGCGACCCGGAAATTCAGGGCGGCGTCCCGGTTTTTTGCGGCACGCGCGTCCCGGTGCAAAGCCTTTTCGACCACCTTGAAGCCGGCGATTCCATTGAAACTTTTCTCGAAGGTTTCCGTTCGGTAAAGCGTGAGCAGGTCATCAAACTTCTGGAGATTTACCGCGCGGACACCCTGGCGCTGGCTGTCTGATGCGCATTCTCCTCGACGAAAATCTGGACTGGCGCTCGAAGCGTTTGCTGCCCGGCCACGAAGTCGAGTCAGTCCAGTTGAACGGCTGGGCGGGCATCCAAAACGGCGAACTGCTTTCGCTGGCAGAGAAATCTTTTGACGTGTTTATCACGATGGATGGCAACATCCAGTTCCAGCAAAATTATGCCCGGTTGAAGCTCGTGCTCATCGCCCTCCACGCGCCGAGCAACCGGCTGGCCGACACCGCACCGTTGATGCCAAAAGTCATTTCAGCGTTGCTGGATTTGTTGCCGGGAACTTTGACGGTCATCCGCTAACGAGTTTTTACCTTTTTCAAGGTCGGGATTTTTTCTAACCTAGCCGCGTGCATCGTGACATCCTCAAATCCGCCTCGCGCCTCGTCGTGAAGCTCGGCACTGGCGTCCTCACCGACAGCCGGAAGCTGATTGACCCGGCGCAGTTGGAGCAGCTCGTCGCGCAGATCGCCGCGCTGAAAAAATCCGGCAAGGAAGTCGTGCTGGTCACCAGCGGCGCGGTCGGCGCGGGCATGGGCGCGCTCGGCCACGAAACCCGGCCCACCGACCTCGCGGAAAAACAGGCCTGCGCCGCCGTCGGCCAGTCGCGCCTGATGACGGCCTATGATAAATTATTTTCCGCGCACGGCATCATCGTCGCGCAGGTGCTGCTCACGCACGACGACTTGGAACATCACGAGCGCCACCTCAACGCGCGCAACACGCTCGTTTCGCTGCTCAGACGCGGCGTCGTGCCCATCATCAACGAAAACGACGCCGTGTCGTTCACCGAAATCAAGTTCGGCGACAACGACACCTTGTCCGCGCTGGTCGCGTCGCTGCTGCCGGCGGATTTGCTGGTGATTCTGACGACCGTGGACGGCGTCATCGAAAATTTCGGGAAGAAAAATCCCAAAACCATTTCCGTGATCGAGCAGATAGATTCCGCCATTGAAGACATGGCGGGTGGCACAACCAGCGAGACGGCCGTGGGCGGGATGAAGTCAAAAATTGAAGCGGCGAAGATTGTCGTGCGCTCCGGCATTCCGCTCGTCATCGCCTCCGGCAAAAAGAAGAACGTGCTGGCGAAAGTTTTGGGCGGCGAAGACGAAGGCACGCTGTTCGTCGCGCAGCCGAATAAATTGCAGGGACGTAAACGCTGGATTGCGTTTTTCCATCATCCCAAAGGCGCGTTGTTCGTGGACGACGGCGCGAAGAAGGCGTTGCGTGAATCCGGCAAAAGTCTGTTACCCCCCGGCGTCGCTCGCTGTGAAGGTGACTTTGCGGCGGATGATGTGGTGCGGATTTGTGATCTGGACGGTTTGGAATTTGCGCGCGGCATAGCGCGGTTCGGTTCCGCGGCCGTGCGCGAATGCAAACTACCCAAGGAAGAACTGGTGCACCGTGACGATTTGGTGATTTTGTAATTCACCGCCGAGACTCAGAGGCGCGGAGAAAAATTATTTCAACTCTGCGTCTCTGCGCCTCGGCGGTTAAAATTAAATGAGAAAACGACCTGCGATAAACAATCTGCTGAAAGTTATGGCGAAGCTGCGGTCGCCGAAAGGCTGTCCGTGGGACCGCGAGCAGTCGCACCTGACGCTGCGCCGCCACGCGATTGAGGAAGTCTATGAACTGATTGATGCCATCGAGGCGGGTGACGATCACGAGCTGGCCGAGGAACTGGGCGACTTGCTGTTACAGGTGGTTTTCCATTGCCAACTCGCACGCGAGCGCGGCGCGTTTGATTTTGAGAAAGTCTGCCGCGTGCTCGTGGAGAAACTCATCCGCCGCCACCCGCACGTTTTCGGCACGACGAAGGTAAAAAACGTGGACGAGGTCTGGGCGAACTGGGAAAAAATCAAGAAGGCGGAAAAGGACGGCACGCATCTAGAACGTAAATCGGCGTTCGACGGCATTCCAAAACATCTGCCGGCACTGCTGCGTGCGGAGAAGCTTTTGAAGAAGGCGCACAAGGCCAAAATCCTGGCCGGTGGCCACAATCCGAAGCAACAGTTGACCAAAACCACACTGGCGAAAGAATTGTTTGCACTGACGTCGTTCGCGCAATCACGTGGCTGGTGCGCGGAGGAATTGCTGGCTGGCGAAATCAAAAAGCAGGAGCGCCAGTTGCGCCGCCGGGAACAAGCCAGTTTGCCAAAAATCAGGCATTGACAGTTTCAGGAAATCTGGTTTAATCCTGAACCCTTTGCGGGAAAATAATTTTATGTATGCTGTTTTAGAAACGGGTAGCAAACAATATCGAGTCGCGGCGGGCGACACGCTCGAAATCGAACGTCTCGAAACCGAGGCGGGCAAGCCGGTTACGTTTGACCGCGTGCTGCTCGTCAATCGCGACGGCAAGCTCGCCGTGGGCACGCCCACCGTCAGCGGTGCCACCGTCGAGGCCGACGTGGTCGCGCACAAGCGCGGCGAACACAAGCTCACTTTCAAGATGAAACGCCGCAAAGGTTATCACAAAACCATCGGGCACCGTCAGGAACTGACGGTCGTCAAAATCAAAGAGATCAAAGGTTAATTTTTCAGGCTTATGGCACATAAAAAAGGTCAAGGTAGCGTCAAGAACGGTCGCGACAGCGTCAGCAAGCGGCTGGGCGTAAAAGAATTTGGTGGCACGGTCGTCACGGCGGGCAGCATCATCGTCCGCCAGCGCGGCAGCAAATTTATCGCGGGCAAAAACGTCGGCACCGGCCGCGACTGGACGCTGTTCGCGCTCACCGACGGCAAGGTG
>CAZIFP010000028.1:0-17000 GCA_964538105.1 uncultured Bifidobacteriaceae bacterium | reverse complement strand
GAACCCAATGATGCGATGTTCCGCCGGTTGACGCGCGGCCGCGACCATTTGCACGTCGGGCTGAACGCCGCCGTGTTTGAGCGGGCATGCACGGCGCATTTTGAAATCGTGCGCTCCCGGGCGCTGCCGGGCACGCAGCGGCGGATGTATTGCCTGAAGCGAAAGGCCGGCCAATAATGCCGCACGCGCCGACCATTCCGCTGCCGGAACCGCTAAAGCAGAAAATCAAGGACGCGTTGGTGGCGTTGTCACTGGCCAACCTGTTGTTTCTGCGTCCCACGTTCGACCTGCTGTTCGACGACGACCGTTTTTTCAACCGGCTGCTGGTCACGAACCATGACCTGCTGGCGCTGTTCGCCAACATTTTCGGGGCGGCGGCTTTAATCTGGCTGGGGATGCGCGCCGTGCATCGTTTCCGGCAGCCGGTGATCCAGCTGGTTTTACATCTGGCGTTTTTCTCGCTGCTGCTGATTCCGGCGGATTTTGTCCGCGCCAAATTTTACAGCATCCCGGATTACCTGGTGCTGGCGTTTTTCCGGCAGCCGGTGGTGATGTTGTGCCTGGTGGTCGTGCTGGCGCTGGTGCTGTGGCAGCACCGGCGGGCGGCCATTCTGGTCGCGGGGTTGCTGGGAGTCATGTCGGCCTTCGCGTTCGTCATTGTCATAAAAATCGTCCTGTTGGCGCTGGGTGTCACTCATCTCCGGCAATGCGAATCAGGGACGCTGGCTCCGCTTATGGCGGTGCGCCCCGGCCAGCCGCGCGTCGTGTGGATGATCTTTGACGAACTGGACTATCGTCTGGTTTTCGAGGAGCGGACGACCGGCGTGGCGCTGCCTGAATTCGACCGGCTGGAAAAGGAGACGTTGCATGCCGCGCACGCCTATTCGCCGGGCGACGGCACCCAGCTTTCCATGCCGCCGGCCATCCTCGGCGTGCGGGCGGCGACGGCGGTGAACGGCTGCGACCTGATGGTCACGCCGTTTGACACCGGGATCACCACGAGCTTCAACGGCCTGCCGAACGTGTTCTCCTCCGCGCGCGAACTCGGCTTTAACACCGCGCTGGTGGGCTGGTATCTTCCGTATGACCGGCTGTTGAGCGGCCAGTTGAACTTCTGCGCCTGGTGGCCGTGGATGCCTTACGAGTCGGCGCGCGGGGAAAACTTTGCCGACTCCCTGCACCAGCAGTTCATGTCGCTGGCGTGGCCGTTTGATGTCCGGCTGGCGTTTGCCGAATTGTGCCATCAAAGTTTGCAGGCGGCCGTCACGGTAAGCACCAATCAAAATTACGGGCTGACTTTGCTGCATCTGCCGCCGCCGCACCGGCCCGGAGTTTATAGCGCCACGCAGCACCGGTTTTCCATCCGTGACACGCTCTTCAAAATGAACGGGGCGCAGGGCTACATCAACAACCTCGTGCTGGCCGATGATGAACTTGGCCAGATCCGCCGCGCGATGGAGGCCGCCGGCCAGTGGGACAACACCTGGATCATCGTGGCGGCCGACCATTCCTGGCGCTCCTCCAGCGGCTTTGACGGCAAACGCGACTTGCGAGTGCCGTTCCTCGTCAAGCCGCCCGGCCCGGCGGCATCGGACACGGTTTTTGCGCCGCAGTTCAACACCGTTCTAACGCATGATTTGATTCTCGCCATGCTGCGGGGCGAAGTGACCAACCAGGAAAATGTCGCGGACTGGCTGGACGCGCACCGCGCGGGGCACGACTTCATACCCGGAAAGATGGCCGAATAAACCGGTGCGTTCTACGGTTTGCCAAATTTTCCGGCGGCTGTTAGAATTTTCGCGTGAAATTTTCCATCATCACGCCGAGTTTCCGCAGTGCCCACTGGCTCAAGCTTTGCATCGCGTCCGTGGCCGACCAGCGGGGCGTCGAGTTTGAGCACCTCGTGCAGGATTCCTGTTCCGACGACGGCACGCAGGACTGGCTGCCGCATGACAAGCGCGTGCAGGCGTTCATCGAAAAGGACGCCGGCATGTATGACGCCGTCAATCGTGGCTACCGGCGCGCGACCGGCGACATCCTTGCTTATCTAAATTGCGACGAACAATACCTGCCCGGCGCGCTCAAGGCCGTCCATGATTTTTTTGAAGCCAATCCCAAAGCCGAGGTCGCGCTCGCCGGCACCATTGTCACCGATGGCGATGGCAAATATATGTGCCACCGGCATTCGCTCGTGCCGCACGCGCAACACATTTGGTATCGCTTTCCGGTGCTGACCAGTTCGGTTTTCATCCGCCGCAAGGTCATCCACGAGCGCGGCCTTTACTTCGACACGAAATGGCGCGACCTCGGCGATTTTCACTGGGTGCTCTCGCTGATGAAAAACAAAGTGCCGATGAAGGTGTGCGACACGTTCACATCCATTTTTGCCGACACCGGCGAGAACATGAATTTGAAACCGAACGCGATCCGCGAAAAAGCTGAGACCGCCGCCATGACACCGGGCTGGGTGCAACGCTTGAAACCCGTGTGGGTCGTGCAACACCGCCTGCGCCGCTTCGCCGCCGGCCATTTTTCCCTGAAGCCGACGAACTATTCCATCTTCACCAAGGAAAGTCCCGACAAACGCGTGACGATTGACGTGCCGAAGCCGACCGCCGTCTGGTGGAACCGGCTGTGAGGTTCTGGACGCAAATTTGATTTGTCGGCGGAAACTCCTTTCGCGATGATGCGCCGACCGATATGCGCCCAAAAAAAGTTTTTGTCAGCGGCTGCTTCGACATGCTGCACAGCGGCCACGTCTGTTTTCTGAAAACGGCGGCGGATCACGGCGACCTGCTTGTTTGCATTGGCGCGGACCAGACCGTCAAGGATTTGAAGGGCCGCTTTCCCGTCAACACCCAGCACGAACGCAAATACATGCTGGAAGCGCTGAAGTGCGTGAAGGCATGCCACATCGGCAGCGGTTCGGGCCACCTGGATTTTCTGGCGGAATTGAAACGCGTCGCCCCGGACATTTTCGTCGTGAACGAAGACGGCAATTCTCCCGCGAAGGCAAAACTCTGCCGCGCGCTGGGGATCAAATATATCGTGCTCAAGCGCATTCCCCACGCCAATCTGCCGGCGCGTTCCACGACCAGCCTGCGCAAGGAATGCCTCATCCCCTACCGACTCGATCTGGCCGGCGGCTGGCTGGACCAGCCGTCCGTTTCCAAATTCGGCGCCGGGCCGGTGCTGACCATTTCGCTGGAGCCGACGATGGAATTCAACGAGCGCAGCGGCCTGGCCACCAGTTCGCGCAAACGCGCCATTGATCTGTGGCAGACCGATCTGCCGGGCGGCGACCGGGAGAAGCTGGCCAAATTGCTTTTCAGCTACGAAAATCCGCCCGGCACCACGGAATTTTCCGGCTCGCAGGATCCCATCGGCATCGTTTTTCCGGGCCTGAACCGGCTGGATTATCGCGGCGGCTTCTGGCCGGATAAAATCACTTCGGTGAATAACCCAAAAATTCTGCGCTGGCTCGAAACGCATCTGCACTTCGTCACGCTCGGCCCGCGCCGCGACGGCTTCCGCGTCCGCTCCGGCGAGCGCATCACGCCCGCCAATGCGCACGCTCTCTCGCGGGCGGCCGACCGCTGCTGGCAGGCCATTTTGAAAATGGACCTGGAGGAATTTGGCCGCCAGTTCCGCAATTCCTTTGAAGCGCAAATCCGGCTGTTCCCAAAAATGATGACGCCGGACGTGCGTGCCGCCATCAAACAATACTCCAGCCAGGCTCTCGGTTGGAAGCTGTCGGGTGCCGGCGGCGGCGGTTATCTGGTGCTGGTCAGTGAGCGCGAAATTCCGGGCGCGATCCAGATCAAAATCCGCAGCGAGCCTCGGTGAGCTTCCGTTCCGTGATAAAATTGGATTGCCACTTTGCCGTGCGTCAGGCAAAGTTCCCGTTTCATGAAACGAAAAATTCTCGTAGCAGGCGCGGGCGGTTTCATCGGCGGCCATCTAGTCGCAGAGCTGCTCCGCAAGGGGCACACGGACATTCGCGCGGTGGACATCAAGCCGTTCGGCGAGTGGTATCAGAAATTTCCGCAGGTTGAAAATCTCCAGCTCGATTTGCAGCTCAAGGACGCATGCGAAAAATCCGCCGCTGGCGCGCACACCATCTACAATCTCGCCGCCGACATGGGCGGCATGGGCTTCATCGAAAACAACAAGGCGCTCTGCATGTTGAGCGTGCTCATCAACACGCACCTGCTCATGGCTGCGCGCGCCGCAGGCGTCCAGCGGCATTTTTACGCCTCGTCGGCCTGCGTTTATGCCGGCGACAAGCAGACCGACCCGAACATCACCGGCCTGCGCGAAGCCGACGCCTATCCCGCGATGCCGGAAGACGGCTACGGCTGGGAAAAATTGTTCAGCGAACGGATGTGCCGTCATTTCACCGAGGATTTCAAACTTACGACGCGCGTCGCCCGCTTTCACAATGTTTATGGCCCGCACGGCACCTGGGATGGCGGTCGCGAAAAGGCTCCCGCCGCCGTCTGCCGCAAGGTGATTGACGCGAAATTGAACGGTAAGCACGAGATCGAAATCTGGGGCGACGGCCACCAGACGCGCAGCTTCATGTATATTGACGACTGCATCAAGGGCATTGACATGATCATGCACAGCGACAAGGTCACGTTCCCGATCAACCTTGGCAGTTCGGAAAAAGTTTCCATCAACCAGCTCGTGGACATCGTAGAGGACATCGCGGGCGTCAAGCTGAAGCGGAAATATAAACTGGACGCGCCCAAGGGCGTGAACGGCCGCAACAGCGAGAACACGCTCATCGAGAAGACGCTCGGCTGGGAGCCGAATCTGCCGTTGCGCAAAGGCATGGAAAAAACCTACGCCTGGATTTACGACGAGATGATCAAGGGCAACAAGGGCAAGTGACGCCCAGACATTTTCCTCGCTGAAGCTCCATAGAAAAACTGGTGTGAAAACCAGAGGTGATTGCGCTCGACTTTCCCCGTCGGGCGCGTTTTCTTTCCGGCAATGAAAATCCACTTCTTTGGCGCGGCGCGCACCACCACCGGCTCCATGTATCTCATTGAGGTCAACGGCAAAAAGCTGTTGCTCGAATGCGGATTGTTCCAGGGCCATCGCCAGGAATCGGAGGCGCTCAATAAAGTCCTGCCGTTCGACACGCGGCAGGTGGACGCCGTCGTCTTGAGCCATTCGCACCTGGACCACGCGGGCAAATTGCCCAGCCTCTGCAAAAATTACGACGGCCCGATCCATTGCACCTCCGCCACGCGTGACCTTTGCGGCATCATGCTGCTGGACTCGGCGCACATTCAGGAACAGGACGCCATCTTCGTTTCCAAAGTCCGCGCCAAAAAACATCAGCCGCCGGTCGAGCCGCTTTACACCACGCCCGACGCGCAGAAATGCGTGGCGCAACTCGTCGCGCACGATTACGAAAAATCTTTTTCTCCGGTCGCCGGTGTCACCGTCACGTTCCGCGACGCCGGACACATCCTTGGTTCCGCGCAGGTGATTCTGGACATTCAGGAGAATGGAAAAAAATTCCGCTGGCTGTTCACCGGCGACATCGGACGCGGCGGCGACGAATTGTTGCGCGACCCGATTCCCGTCGAGAACGTGGATTATCTCCAGATCGAATCCACCTACGCCGCGCGACTCCACGAGCAGCGTCCGGACGCGGATGAACTGGTCAGCAAGCTCGTCGGCGAAACGCTCAAGCAGCGCGGTAAGATCATCATCCCCGCGTTTTCGGTCGGGCGCACGCAGCAGATTGTTTATGTGCTGCACGAATTGACCTGCGCCGGCAAGCTGCCGCGCGTGCCGATTTTCGTGGACAGCCCGTTGAGCGTGAACGCGACAGACATTTACAAGAAACATCCCGAATCCTTGCGGCCCACCATCAACGACACGATGTGCAACAACGAAAATCCGTTCGGCATGGGCAATCTCACCTACATCAGCAACGTCGAGGCATCCAAGCAGTTGAACGACCGGCACGAACCGATGATCATCATCAGCGCGTCGGGCATGTGCGAAGGCGGCCGCATCCGGCATCATCTGAAAAACAACATCGGCGACGCGAACAATCTCGTCCTTTTCATCGGCTACTGCGCCGAAGGCACGCTCGGCAACATGATCACCGCCGGCAAAACGCCCGTGAACATTTTCGGCGAACCTTACAACGTCCGCGCAAAAATCGTTTCGCTCGACACCTATTCCGGCCACGCGGACAAGAATGAATTGAAGACCTATGTCCAGAAACTTTCCGGCGACATCAAAAAAATCGTCTGCATCCACGGTGAAGAAACGCAGTGCCTCGCCCACGCGGAAACGCTCCGCGCCATGAAGCCCAAGGCCGAAGTCATCGTGCCGACATACAAGCAGGTCGTGGAGATTTGAGATTGCCCGGCAACATTTCAGTGCTATCTTTTTGCCATGAGTGCGACCGATGTGATTGAGAAAATCAAGCACCTGCCGCGCGCGGAGCAGTCGCGTGTGCTGCAATTTGCCCTTGATCTGGCGCGCGAACGCCAGTTGCCCGGCAAAAAATTGTCCGAGTTGGCGCAACGGATGGCGGATTCCGGCACTCCCGGCGACGCGGACAAATTGCGGGATGAAATTCATCGTGGATTTTACGGCAACTGACCATGCCGCAGATTCGACGTCACAGTCTTCCACCCCGGCTTCTCGATCATCTGCTCGACCGCATCCGTTCCCGAAACATTTCCGCTGACCAGCTTGGCCTGCTTGCCGAATGGCTGGATTCGCAGCCTGAAGTTCCAGCCGGACGCTGGTTCAAAAAGTTTTCCGGCATGGCCGTTTGCGGCGAAGGTGAATTGATCAAAACTTTTCTGCAACCTGGCCAGCTTCCTGACGGCGAGGAGATTTAACGCGCGATGCTAACGCGCCATGAAGCCCAAGGCCGAAGTCATCGTGCCGAGGTCGTGGAGATTTGAATTCGTATCATTTCACGCAGCGCCCTGATTAAATTGACGGTTAAACAGAGGAATTCGACTGTTAAACGAATTAAAAGCATGGTATAACATATTAATTAAACTGTAAATTTAATCAAATTGACAGTTAAACAGACGAATTTAACTGTTTAACTTATGAAAATAACCGTCTGGCAGACCATTTTAACCGTCGGACTCATGATTTAGTTCGCTATTGCATTTGAATTACCTGTATAATAGGCTGTTTTGCATGAATTCGACCTCTGTGACCCCATTGCCGGACATAAACTTGTTCCCGACGGCCATTGGTCATCCGACGCGATGGAAGATGTTGGCGGCATTGGGCAATGGCGAGCCGCAGACCATCCGCGAGGTGGCGGCGGTGTCCGGCTGCCACTACGACAACGCCATCCGGCATCTGCAGATCTTGAAGAAAGCCGGGCTGGTGGTGCAGGAGCGCGGGAAACTCTATCAGATTCCCAAGCGTTTTTTCCCGACGCCCGGCCAGCCGGTGGTGGATTTCGGCCATTGCCTGCTGCGATTGGATGCAGCGGGATAAAAACGGCGCGATGAAGGCCAAGTCATCGTGCCGGATGCAAACAGGTCGTGGAGATTTGAAATCGTTCAGCGTCCGCGCCGGATTTTCTTCTGAATCATTCGGGAGAGTTTTCCCTTCTCTCGTTCAGCCACAAACTGAACTGCAAATGCCCTGAAACTTTGGCGGCCAAGATACCAGATGCAAGTGACATTTAATGCGTCGCAAGCCAATAAAAACAAAACCTCCCTCACGGGGTTTACAAACTTGTGGAAGAGGGCAAAAAGAATCCAAGTTAACACCAGAGTCCACCAACCAAAAAACGCAACGGAAAGCCACCGGTTGAAGGACTTGAGTTGAATCAAATAGATCACATGCCAAATAATCAGAATGCCCACAATTCCGCCTATCGTTTGTTCCGTCTCCATAGATGATGCTCCGTCAGAAAGATTGGCTGCGAGCCAGCGGCTCAATGGTCTGGCCTGATCTGCAAGAGAAAGAAAACACCAAGTTGCAACAAAATATATCGGAATTGGGCGCTTCATAATTTTGAAAAGTAATCAGTGGTTCGGCCATCATCAATCGCTTAATTTTGCATCGTCTCACCCGCGCCGCCGCGATAAACTGGAATCATGTTGTCGGAAAAACCGTGGCGGGCCGAGGCCGTGATGCAATTGTGCGTCGCGCAAGTCGTCTGCCTGTGCCTCGGCATGGTCACCATCGGCCTGCTGCACAAGCTCGGCGTTACCGGCTTCAAGCACGACGAAAGCTTCGGCAACATCTTGGTCGGCACGCTTTGCTTTCAAGGCGCATCGTGGCTGCTGATTCCATTTTTCTTGCGGCAGCATGGAACCGGCTGGGCCGCGGCTTTCGGTTTTCGCGGGCCAAAATTAAAACGCGCCCTGCTCACGGCGTTGGTATTCATCCATGTCGTCCTGCCGGTCGTGCTGCTGCTGCAATACGCTTCCGTCAACGCACTGGAAAAATTCGGCATCCCGTCCGACGACCAGGCCGCCGTGAAACTGCTGACGGACGCGAAATCGTTGTGGACGGTTGTTTATCTCGGCGTGTTCGCCGTGGTGCTGGCGCCGGTCGCTGAGGAATTCGTCTTTCGCGGAATGTTGTTTCCGTTTGTGAAGCAGCTTGGCTTTCCCAAACTCGCGTGGTTTGGCGTGAGCTTTTTGTTCGCGCTGATTCACATGAACGCGCCGACGCTCCTGCCGCTGTTCGTGTTCGCGCTCGCGCTGACCTGGCTCTACGACCGGACAGATAATTTGCTCGCGCCGATCACCGCGCACGCGCTGTTCAACGCGGTCAATTACGCGGTGCTGCTCTGGCAAAATCGTCCCGCACACGCATGAACGAATTTGAACTCATCGCCAAGCTGACGCGCGGGCTGCCGGCGAACGAATCCGTCGTGACCGGCGCGGGCGACGATTGCGCCGTGCTGGATTTGGGCGCGGCGGACAAGCTGATTTTGTTCAAGACGGACGCGGTGGTTGAAGGCTTTCATTTCACGCACGAAACGCCGCCGGGAAAAATCGGTCGCAAGGCGCTTGCCCGCTGCCTGAGCGACATCGGCGCGATGGCTGGAACACCGACCGCCGCGCTGGTGACCATTGCGCTGCCGGAAAAGTTTGACGCGGAGTTCGTGGCAAAAATTTACGACGGAATGAACGCCCTGGCGCGCGAACACGGCGTCGCAATTGTGGGCGGCGAGACGACGACAAATCCCGGGCGCATCTTGATTTCCATTGCGCTGCTCGGAACCGTTCCGCGTGGAAAGCAGATTTTACAGAGCGGCGCAAAAGCCGGCGACGCGATTTTGGTGACCGGTGAACTCGGCGGTTCGCTCGCGGAAAAGCACCTGGATTTCGAGCCGCGCCTGGTCGAGGCGCGCTGGCTTGCGGAACATTTTGCGGTTCACGCGATGATTGATTTGAGCGACGGGCTGGCCGGCGATTTGCGTCACATTTTGAACGCGAGCGGCGTCGGCGCGGAGATTTTGAAATCCGCCGTGCCGGTTTCGCGCGCGGCAAAATTGCTGGCAAAGCAAAGTTCCACGGCCAAACCCGCGTTCGCCGCCGCGCTGACGGACGGTGAGGATTTTGAGTTGTTGTTCACAGTCACCAGCAATCATGCGGTGAAGCTGCTGGACGCGTGGAAGAAGAAATTTCCGAAGGTGAAATTAAGCTGCATCGGAAAAATCGTCGCGGGCGACGGCATTTTGATTCGTGACAAAGGCGGTTCGCACAAAATCAACGCGCATGGCTACGTCCACTTCACCTGAGAACATTTGCCGTAACACTGATTTAGCACCAAGATTACTTTATGAATTTTCGCTGGCTGAACGCATTGCTGTGGGGAAACTCCGTGGCCTTGGCCTGGATGTGGGGGCTGGGCCTGTTTTTCAGCGTGCAGATGACCTTCATGTTCGGCCTGCAAGGCTTGCTGCTGTTCGCCATTCCGAATGCCCTAGGCCTGGCTCTGTTTGGTTTTCTCACGCAGATCGTGGCCCGGAACCATGACGGCGGACGAGAATCGCTGGCACTTTTCTTCGACAAGTTCGCCAAGCCGTTCCGGCTGATTTTTTATCTCTATCAAATTCTGGCGCTCACGCTCACGGTGTTTGCGCTGGTGCGCTATCTGTTCGTGCCGCTGCAGCTCGCATCTGGCGGCCTGTTTGCAATCTACTTGTGCCTGATCGTTTTTGTGATCCTCGCAGCCGGCTGTTTGTTCGGGGAAGAATTTGGAATTGAGAAAATCAAACACAGCCATGCCCTGCTGGGCCTGCTGATGCTCGTCTGCATCGGCGTGATCCTATGCGGTTTGCAGCCGTTTCTGCCAACCAGCTTCACCTGGTCCGCGCCGTTTCCCAAGGAATGGACCGGGCCGACAATTTACGGTTATGCGATTCCATTGTTCGTGGGCCTGCTGGTGGGGCCGTGGCTGGACCTCCAACACTGGCAACGCGCCATTCAGATTCACCGGGAAAATACGTCCATCCGACTGAGTTATTTTTTTGGCGGCAGCATTTTCTTTCTGCTGCTGCTGTTTCACGGCTGCCTGGCGTTGTGGGTGATGAACAAGGACGGCGCACCGCTGTCCGCCACCGTGGCGCTGGATGGCTTCAAGTATGCCCATGATTTAATCACCCGTTATTTCATCAACAATTCAGCCACCACTAATTGGATGCCACTGGCGTATTTTTCGTTCCTTTCGATCTGCGTGTTGACCACGCTGGACAGCGGCTACATCGCGCTTAAATGGTTTCTCGGCAGCAATGTGGAAAAGAGCCAGAACATGCTCGTGTCGCTCGTCCCCAAGCAGATGATCGGTTCGCCGATCCCGAGCTTCATGCTGGTCGGCGTCGCCACGCTGGTCGGAATCTGGGCCAAGCTGGAGCTGGAATATTTCATGGTCGCCTACGCGTCGTTCTTCGTCGGCTATGCGGCTCTGGCAATCGCCCGCTGCTTTGTGCCGAACTCGCAGCAACCGCTGCCGCAAATCCGCATGTTTTCCATGGCCAGCATGTCCATCGTGATTTTTGCCTTCGGCTACCTCAACAGCCAGACGCCGCTGCTGTTTTTGGGTTCGCTGCTGCCGCTGATTTATGGTATCTGGCTCGTGTTCAATACCGACCTCCTGCGCGTGGCCACCGAGAAAGCGGGCGAAGTCATCGACGCGGCCTCGGAGATTCCCGCCATCCGCGCCATGGCCCGTGCGACCACGGTGGTGACGGGTTCCGATGTCAAGGCTCCGCAGGACACCCACGCCCTCGCCGGCCACTTCGAGGGCAAATGGTTCGTCTATTCGATGATTGCCACCTACGCCGACACCAATTCTGTGGGCAACGTCTATTTCGGCATGTATCCGATGTTCGTGGGCAAGACCCGCGAACTATTCTTCAATGCCACGATGCCGGACTTCGACTTGAAAACGACGAAGTTCTACATCCTAACCCGGACCTTCGAGCACAAGTTCGTGCGCGAGGCCCGCGAGTTTGAAACCATCACGGTGAAAATTCGCATTGCGGAATACAACCGGAAGTTCTGCACGCTGGAACATCAAATCTTCAATTCCGACCACTTGCTGCTGGGCAAGGGCAGGCAAAGCCTGCTGTTCGTTTCGTCTAAGGATTTCAGCCTGCTGGACATTCCGCCGGAAGTTTACACCTCGTTTATCCGGTATGCGTGACCGTATGGAATTCATTTCGCACAGTCCGGCGGAAACGGAATCGCTCGGCGAAAAATTTGGCCGTGCGGTGCAACACGGATTTGTCTTCGCGCTGTCCGGCGATCTCGGCGCAGGCAAAACGCAGCTCGTGAAAGGAATTGCACGCGGGCTGGGCGTGACGGCGCGCGTGCATTCGCCGACGTTCACGCTGGTGAACGAATACGGCGGTGGTCGGTCGAAATTATTTCACTTGGATTTATACCGGCTGGAAACACCGGCGCAGATTTTGTCGGCGGGCATCGAGGAATTTTTGGCACCGGACGGCGTGGCGGTGATCGAGTGGGCCGAAAGAATTTATGATTTACAATTTGCGATTTACGATTTGAAGAAGGTGCAAATTGAAATTTTGAACGAGTCGGCCCGTAAAATTATTTATGACGATTTTGGCGCTTGAATTTTCCTCGTCGCAACGGAGCGTCGCGCTCGCTCGCGACGGTCGCGTGCTGGCGGAGACTTCCGAAGCCGGCGGGCGCGAGACTCATGCGTTTGGCATGATTGAAAAAGTCCTGGCGTCAGCAAAAATCGGGCGTGCGGAAGTCGAATGTCTCGCGGTCGGGCTGGGGCCGGGCTCCTACACCGGCATCCGCGTGGCGCTTTCCATCGCGCAAGGCTGGCAACTGGCGACGGGCGTGAAACTGCTCGGCATCGGCAGCGTGGAATGTTTGGTGGCGAAGGCGCAGGCGGAGAAAATTTTCGGCCGTGTGAACGTGGTGATTGATGCGCAGCGAGGCGAATTTTATCTGGCGACGTTTGAGATTTCAGCGGATGCGCTGAAGGAAACCGGTCCCTTGGAAATTGTTTCGGCGGCGGAAATTGAAACGCACGCCACCGTCGGCGAAATTTTGATCGGCCCGGAAGTGACGAGCCGGTTTTCGTCAGGGCAAAACTGGTTTCCGCAGGCGGCCACACTGGCAAAGCTTGCCGTGCAGCGCACGGACTTTGTCGCCGGCGAAAAGCTGGAGCCGATTTATCTGCGCGAGACGAATTTTGTGAAGGCACCGCCGGCGCGAACGATGGTTTCTTGAGCTTTCGCGACGCATCCCTAAACTGAGCGCGTGAAAGCCGCCGTTCTCCACGGAAAAGAAGATGTGCGCGTCGAGGAAATCGCGCCGCGCGCGCTCCAGCCGGGCGAAGTCCGCATCCGCATCGAGGCCGCGCTCACTTGCGGCACCGACCTGAAAGTTTTCAGGCGCGGGTATCACGCGAAGATGATCGTGCCGCCCGCCGTGTTCGGACACGAACTCGCTGGCGTGATTTTTGAAGTCAGAAGTGAGAAGCCGGAAGCCGGAAATCAGAATTGGAAAATCGGCGACCGTGTGGTCGTGGCAAATTCCGCGCCGTGCGGCGGCTGCTTTTTCTGCAAAAACCATCAGGAAAATCTTTGCGAAAATTTGTTGTTCCTCAACGGTGCTTACGCGGAATCCATCGTCGTTCCCGCGCGGCTCGTCCAAAAAAATCTGCTGCGTCTGAAACCGGAAACGGATTTTCGCGACGCCGCGCTGACCGAGCCGCTCGCGTGCGTCGTGCAAGGCATCGAGGATTTGAAATTGCGCGCCGGACAAAAGATCCTGGTTCTCGGCGCCGGACCGATTGGACTAATGTTCGTCGCGCTGGCAAAAAATTGGGGCTGCAACGTGATGGTCGCAGGACGTCGCGCGGTGCGATTGAATGCCGCAAAAATATTGGGCGCGGCGCAGGTGACTGACATCGGTGACGGTGCGGATTTGGTTTCAAAAATCCGCGCGGCCGCGGACACCAAATTCGACGCGGTGATTGAAGCGGTGGGCCGGCCCGAAACCTGGGAAGCTGCCGTGCAACTCGTGCGCAAGGGCGGCGCGGTGAATTTTTTCGGCGGCTGTCCGTCCGGCACAAACATCACGCTCGACACGACGCTCATCCATTATTCCAACCTCACGCTGCTGGCGAGTTTTCACCACACGCCGCGCACTATCCGGCGCGCGCTGGAATTCATCGAGGCGGGCGTGATCCGAGCGCAGGATTTTGTGGACGGTGAATGCCCGTTGAGCCGGCTCCCGGAATTGTTCAAGTCAATGGCGGCAGGCAATCATGCCGTCAAAACCTTGATCCGAACGCACGAATAAAAATAAGGAATCTAAGAAACCAGGAGGTTGCAGGAAAATTCCTGGCTTTCTGGATTCCGTATAAATTTTTTACGGCTTCAGAAAATTTTCCAAGTCCGTCTGCATTTTCTGCAAGTCCGGCAGATTGATATACATCATGTGGCCGGCGTCGAACTGCGCGTAGGTGATGTTCGTGCGGTAGGCGGGATCCAGCGCCATGTGATCGAGCGCGTAATGCACGGTGTCAATCGGGCAGACCAAATCGCAACGCCCGCCGAGCACAAGAATTTTCATGTAAGGATTCTGGTTCATCGTGGACGCGAGCTTGTCGCCCGCGCTGGCGTAGCTGTTGCGGACGCCATAATTCCACGGCTGCACGCCGGCGATGATTTCGTAGGGCAGATCGTCCTCAAACTTCAACTCGCTGCGGACATAATTATTGATTGCAGCCGCAAACGGCCCACGCACCGCCGCGTCGGATGGATCGAAATCAGGATACGGTGCGGCGGCGTCATCGTCGCGTCCGGTGATGCGCGCGTCGTAAGCGCCGAGAATCAGCCCTTCGTCGTGCAGCAGTTGTTTGCGGAAAATTCCCGTGTCCACGCGAAGATTGTTGTCCTCAATGACCTGCGGTTTCAGGCCGGTCAACCGCACAAGTTCGGCGGCGATTTCTTTGTGCTCATCGGCGGAAAGCGCATCGCCTTTTTGCAACGCCGAGGCGTAGTCGCCTTTGGCAAAGGCGCGGGCTTCGGCGAGCGCTTTTGGCAGATCGTTTTGCAAATCATCCGGCAATTTATTATGGAAGTGCGCCGCCGCCGTGTAGGCCGGCAGAATCAGCGGATACGGCAGGTCGTTGCCGGCGTTGTCCCAGATGGTCGCAAAATCCAGCACGCCGGAAACGAGAATCAGTCCGTTCAAATACATGCCGTAACGGTCGCGCAGATGGTCAGCCAGGCCCGCCGCGCGAAATACGCCGTAACTTTCACCGCAGAGAAATTTCGGCGAGAGCCAGCGCTCGTGCCGCGTCGTCCAAAGCCGGATGAATTCGCCGACGGAATCCAAATCAGCGGAGTCGCCAAAAAACACGTCGGCCTTTTCATCTTTTGCCGCACGGCTGAAACCGGTCGCGACCGGATCAATGAACACCAAGTCGCTCGCGTTCAAAATGGAATAATAATTGTCCACCAGACCGAACGGCGGCGGCGGCAGCGTGCCGTCGGGATTCATCTTCACGCGGCGCGGGCCGAGCGCGCCGAGGTGCAGCCACACGGACGACGAGCCGGGACCGCCGTTGAAACAAAACGTGACGGGCCGCGTGCCGGTGTTGGTTTCGCCCAAGCGCGTGTAGGCGATGTAAAAAACCGAGGCGCTCGTGGTGCCGTCTGGTTTCAGGATCGGCAACATGCCCGTTTCCGCGACATATTTCACGCGCTGGCCGGCGATGGTGACGGTGTTGGTCGTGAAGACCGGCTTGTGCGTAGCGTCGGGAATTGTCGCGGCTTCATTTTTTGCCGGCGGCGCGTTCGTGGCGGGTGAATTGGTCGGCGCAACTTCCGCCGCGTGCAAGCTGGTGGAGGCCGCCAGCAAAATCCAGAGGATGTTTTTCATAGTCAGGTAGTCAGAGAAACGCTGCTGACGATAGCCCGTTTGGTTTTGCGCGACCATGAATTTTTTGCCATCGCAGCCGGATTGTTAGCAAGTTGTGGATAACTTTTTTTAGAAAATGTTAGACATTTTAATCTATTAGCGTAAGAAACTCTTTTAACAAAAGGCAAGCTGTTTAGTTTCATTTCAAACGGTCCTTTTTTAAAAAAACATCCTTAAAAATATGAACATTCAAAGGGCGGGCAGATTCATCGGGGTCATCGGACTGGCAACGGGGCTGGTAGTTTCCGCAGCAGCCCAAGTCACGCTGACCGGAACCAATTACACACAAAACTTCAACTCCATCAGCAATGGCTTGCCGCCGGGCTGGTCGGTGCGGACCAACGCGGCCGCGACCGGCCTCGGCCAGCCAGCGCCGTTCCCGGTCGCCAGCAAAACGTGGGGAGACACCACCGGCGAATTTGGCAATTGTGCTGCCGCCGTGAGCAATACCGGGACGAATTTCAACGGCACGGAAAGCACCACCATCCAGGGCAGTTGCACCAACCGCGCCCTGGCGATCCGGCAAACTGCGGCGTTCGGCGATCCCGGCGCGGCATTTGTTCTTCAAATCGCTAGCACCACCGGCTTCAGCAATTTCACATTCAGCGTGGACTTAAGCCTGTTGAAATCGAACGGCTATTCCACGACTTGGACCATTGACTATGCCGTCGGCAATTCGCCGGCGTCGTTCACCTTGCTGGGGACAAATTCCGATCCCGGAAGCTTCAGCACCACCAACCGGATTTTTACTTTGGGAACCGACGCGGACAACCAGGCTGACAATGTCTGGATCCGCATCGCCGCCCTGAACGCCGCCACCGGCAGCGGCAGCCGTGACACCTTCGGCATAGATAATTTTTCGCTTTCCTGGACGACCAACAATCCGGCGGTCGTTGCGCCGATCACTCCCGCCATCACGGTGATGATCATGAACGGCGGCAACATCCAGATTGATTTCAACGCCGGAACCGGCGATGTTCCATCGGCATTTTTGGTGGTGAGTTCGGCGGAAATCGCCGGCAATTACACCGATGCCGGAGCTGTCGTCACGTCGCTGGGTTCGGGTTTGTTCCGGGCATCCTGCGCTCCCAATGGTGCGCAACAATTCTACCGGATCAAACGTCCGTAGCCGGCGACGGCTTAAAACTTCCTGCGCGTCGGCGATCAAACCACCGCCGCAATCGCGTCGCCCATCTGCGTGGTGCCGACTTTTTTTACTGTCGTCTCGACCAGATTGTAAATGTCGCCGGTGCGGTTGCCGGCATTGATGGCTTTGCTGACTGCCGCTTCGATGGCCGCCGCCGCGTCATTCAAACCGAAGCTGTGCCGCAGCATCAATGCGCTGGAAAGAATTTGCGCAATCGGGTTCGCGAGGTTTTTTCCCGCGATGTCCGGCGCGGTGCCGCCGGCGGGTTCGTAAAAACCAAAAGTTTGATTTCCATTCGTCGCCCCAAGACTCGCGCTCGGTAACATGCCGAGCGAACCGCCCAGCGCCGCCGCCTCGTCGCTCAGGATGTCGCCAAACATGTTTTCGCACAGCATCACGTCGAACTGCGT
>CAZIFP010000027.1:0-17789 GCA_964538105.1 uncultured Bifidobacteriaceae bacterium | reverse complement strand
GGCAATGCTGGGATAATTGATCAGATAATTGTCATAGACAGCCGTGCAAACTCCCAATCCCTGCAAGGGCATCGTCGCCATCGTGTTGTTGGCATTGATCGTGACGCTCGCTGGCGAAAGCACGGTTACGGCAACCACACTGCTGGTCTCGCTGCCGTAACTGTTGGTCACAATGATGTCATATTTGAAAACGCCGGGACTTGGTGGAGTCACTGTCAGACTTGTCCCGGCTAAGCCGGGAATGTTGGTGAGGCTGCCACCTCCACCACCGTCAGTCTGCCACTGATAGAAAAGCGTTCCAGTGCCAAGCGCACTCTCCGTCAAGTTTAACGTCTGGCCGATATATACGGTGCTCTTCGGTGAAACCACCGGCGTGTTGGCGGTCGGCGCGTTGGCAAACATTCCCAGGTCAAACACGGCGTCATAACTGTGGCTGCTGCCAAAAGTCATGGTGCCGCCTGCGGTAGGAATCAATGCAATTTCACCGCCCGCATAGAAATTAGGCTCGGCCACAGCCATGGCGCACCAGCCACCAGTCGTGGAAGGAAGCCTGCTGATGGAATACGCGTAAGTTGAATTAGCGGCGAGGGAAAGCGACAGGTCGTTCCACTTTAACCAATCGCCGTCGGTGAATCCCGGGTTGAAGTTGGTATAACTCTGGATCAGTGTCGCCGTGCTGCCGGACACCGAGTAAATGCGCAGATAGTAATTGGTCGTGGTCGAAGGCGTGCCGTAACCGCCGCCGGAATCCAGACCAGCAGTCCTTACTGCCAAGGCGACCAAATTGGTTGAATTGGCCCCCGTCGTGAAAGTCTGGCCGGGCGGAGCGGAATTATCGGTATAATAGTTCAAGCCGTCAGGCTTGCCGGTGGAGGTGGTCGCCGCCGTGTTGCCGTTGGTGCTCAACTGCGAGATGTCATTCGGCCCCGGCGTCGGGTTGTCCGGGCCTATGTCCGTCAGCGTCACTTGTGCGCCGGCAACTTCCGCAAAGCCGGTGATGATTAGCACCAGAACCGCAAAAAAAAGCCGATGGAATTTCGCGGTGGCGGCTTTGGCTTCCGTTCTCACAGGGACTTTGCAGGGCGCGGGACAATGGGACAATTTGAATTTCATAAATATTTTACCTGTGACGGCAGCGGTGCTAAAAGTTCTGGTTCCAAAATTGATACACGACATAAGTTCAGGATAATATCAATCGAATGACAGTATTTCTATTCTTGAACTATACGGCAAATTTAACACTCCCTTGGCGGAATCATTTGCGAGTCTCTTGTGACATTGACCTCACTACTTATCTGGGCCGCTTGATGTGTAATGAGCCTGTTCTCGGTCACGACAGAAAAACTACTCCCGACCGCCTTGTAGCGGCTAGGCGGTAAATTGTGGACTGATTTGAACACCCTTGAAAAATATAACGGATCATGATATCCTAGCACCGCCGCCACCTCCTTTACCCTCGCTGAGGTTGACTCAAGCAATCGGCAGGCATGTTTCATCCTCAATCGAGTGAAATAATGCATTGGAGTGCACCCCATCCGTTGCTTGAATAATTCAAAGTAACGAGATGGGGACATATCCACCATTGCTGCGAGTGTTGACAACTGTAGCGGACGGTCGGTGTGTTTCACCATATAGTCGATACTGCGCTCAATCCTATCATCACCGCCATTGCTGAGCGACCTAGTTAATTGTAATTGCAAGTTCATTTTTAAATCGGTTAACACATATGATTTCCGGCTATTAGGGATTCGTTCTTATATGATGCCATGGTCTAGACCCAAGTCCGGGCGGATACGGCACGAACCGTTGCCAGCCAGCCGCAAACTACCATCAACTGCCACGCAGCTTGTCGCAAGGCACAAGCGGTTGTTCTTTCAAGGGCAAAGCCACCGAGATTGTTCATGGTTGGTAAATGGGAAGTTGCGTCCTTGCAAAAATTGTGGGCTTTGGTGTTTCGGCCCCAACCGCCTTAATCAGCAAATTGTCGAAACAGTCAGTATTTCGGTTTTTGCTGTCGCCGGTGACGAGGCCGGCCATGCCATGAGAATGTAAACTGTTCGTTACGGACAAAACCTGCACGCCATCCACAAAGCCGGTGGTGGTGGTGCCAGCGAATCGCAGTTTTAAATTATGCCACTGATCAGCGGTAAAATTGTTTACGGTGCCGGCAATCATTGATTTTTCGCCACTCTCGCCGGTATTTCCGGCAGCCCGCAACGCATTCTGATGCTCTTTGTCACCCAGTTCCACGGGACCGGCCTTGCCATTGATGGCGACCAGCGCATAAGCGCCGTCCGCCGCCAGCCGCAAATAATAACCCTTGGGCGCGCAGCCGTAGCCGTCTCCGACATTGTGGACGCGGCCCATCACGCCGGCCCAGCCACCGTCGTCAATCAAAATGTCCGCGCTGACCTCGTAATCCTGCCAGTGGTCGTCGCCGATGATGGTGTAAGGCATCCATTCGGGTGCCCAGCTTTGCGGCTTTTGCGCAAGAACCTGACGGAGACATTTTCCGGTTTTATCCGGGCGCTCGGCGATTTCAAAAACACCGGCGATGTCCGCCGTGTAATGTGGCAAATAACCGAATTGTTTTGGCGAAGAATATTCGTCAAATGTTTCGTAATATGGAAATGGGAATTTCTGCTCGGCGGGTATGTTTTCAAACGAACCTTTCTGCTGCCCGGTTGTGGTTGAAATGGAATAGAGGGTATCCGGCTCAAGTGCGATGGTGAAAGCGCCGTGAACCGGTTTGATGTCGGCTTGCCGAACAAATTGTTCTTTAGCGTCGCTTCGCCACACGCAGAGTTTGCCGGTGGACAAGCCGCCCCTGACTTTGAAGTTGATGTTCTGAACGAACTTCGCCCCTTTGGTTTCGAAAATGATACTGTAATCCTTGCCCGGCGATTTCAAGGTGACGAACGATCCGCCATCCGCGAGATTGCCGCAGCCGCCGTTGAGATACGTCCAGCCGGTTTTTGAGAACTGGCCGTAATGCGCGTAGCCCCACAAAACTTCGCGTGTGCGATAGAATCCACTCCACGGCGAATTGGCGATCATTGCGGCGGGATCTTCCGAATACGGCTCGACCGGATACACCGACCCGACCAGATACCAGTTCACAATTTTGGTCACACCGCTGACGAGAAAATTGTCATTGAACGCCTTCACGAGGCTGATCTCGCAGTCGAAACCCTTTTTATAAACGTGTTCCTCGCTGTTCCAAATTGGCTTGTTGAATTCTGTAGCCAGCTTCAAAACATCCGGCGGCGTTGGCATGTCCGCCATGGTGTGATTGCTGAAAATGGCCACGGCTTTGCGCAGCGCCAGGTCGTTGGTCATGTGTCGCGTCCAGTCGAACTTGGTTTTGTCCCAGTTATCGAAGCCGTGAATCTGGACTTTTTCCAGCCCGTGGGCGTCGAGTGTGGCGCGGAGTTTTTTGGCAAAATCCTCGTTGACGCCTCTTTCATTGCGGCAGCCGATGGCGTTCAAATCCAGGCCGTAAACTGATTTCAATCCTTGAATCCATTTGACGTAATAGTCGCACATGTCCTGCGACCAGAAATTGCCGTTGCCCACCCAGCCGGGACAGCCCCACGCGCAGGCGTCGAGCGTCAGATCAGGATTGCGATTTTTGGCCTCGCGCATCAGCCACCACTCGTAGCCACGACTTAAATTCAAGTCGTCCCGCGTGTGCATGTGGCTCGGCTCGGCTCCTTGTGTGGAATTGCCGTCACCGGGAACTTCCACCAGCAGCGCGCTCATGGACGCGCCGAACTTGGGCTTGAACAACAGATCCAAAATCTGGCTGCGCTGCGGTTCGGGATAATCTTTCAACAAAACCGACGTCGCGCCGCCGCCGCTCACCGCGCCGATGCCGTCAAAACGCTTGCCACCGGCATCGCCGCGAAGATCAACGGATTGATCCGCAAATGCGGCCGGCAAAAAACCACAGAGGCAGATTGAGATGGCGACCAGGATTTTCATGGTGTGAACAGTGTCGTCAAACCCGACCAGTCCGTCATGTCGTGAAAATTAGTTATCAAAGTTCCGTCAATCCGATTTCAAGACATTGGCGGTCCAAGCCTGACACGGTAGAAGCGATCCAAATCTGTCGCACTTGTGTTTGTAAACCAAACAACGCCATTTGTCGTGGCGTTGGTCCAGACAGGCGTCCAACTCGCAAGGTTCGTGGACGTTTCCAGCACATAATTCTGTCCGTTTTGCCCTTGGAATGAAAAGCTGAACTGTCCGCCAGCCTGCGGCGCTGCGACTTGAACAACAATCGGCTTAACTACAATTTGGATGGTTACGAAGGAATTATTGGTCGCCCCCAAATTATCCGTGGCCACCGCCGTAAGATTGTAAATGGCCGGCATGACATTGCTCCAGACCAAGCTGAACTCATTGGCGAAGCCGGTGGTTATATTCCCCAGCAAATTGGGTCCGTTAAAAAACGCCACATTCGTCACGAAACCATCAGCATCACTGGCTGAGGTGGTCAATGTAATCGTCTGCGGCTGGATGAACAATGTGTTGTTGGTTGGCAATAACCAGCTGACCACAGGCGGAATGTTGGTGAGAAAACTGGCGGTGACATTATCAAGCAATGACTGGTTGAGCACGGCGTTGTTGTGCGCACACACAGCCAGCCCCACATATGCACCCGTGCCGCTCATGGGGATGTTCGTGGCCGTGCCGATCTGGTTCCAAATGTTTCCATCAGGCGACCAATAAGCCAAAAACATGGCATTGGTGCGTGTCAAACGAACCCAGTTCGGCGCGGTCTGTCCGGCGACGCTGGCGACATAAGTCGAACCGCCGGTGTTGGTGCGGAAAAGAAACTCGATTCCGGCGCTCGGCTCCACATCCACCAGCGCCTGGGCGGAATTTGCGGCAAGCGATGCGCGGATCATCACGGCGGCCTTGGCGTTGCCCGAAGTGTTTTGCACGCTCAAGACCCGGGCGCGAATGTCGCAGTTAGCGCTGACCGGGACGTAAATATAAACAAACTGAAACGCGTCGTTGGTCCCCCAGATGTCGGCGCCGGATCCGGAGACGGTGAATTCTCCGTTGCAGTGGGTGGCGCTGCCTGGCAAACCAACCGAGCCAATATCGGCGCTCGTAAACTGTAGCGGGAGCGGACCCGGCACCTCGGCGCTGGCTTCTGGGGAGTTGAGGCTTTCATTGCCGGCGTTGGTGACGGTGACCACATAATAATAATTCTGGCAGGTTGCCACGGTGGCGTCGGTGAAATTGGTGGCGGACAGCGATGAGGCAATCATGACGTAAGGTCCGCCGGTGACAAAGGAACGCTTGAGGTTATAATTGGCGCCAGAGGAGCCAATCCAACTGATAACAATCTGACCGTTGGTGGCGGCAGCCGTCACGCGGGCGACAATCGCCGATGGCGTGGCGCTGACTTCCGTCGAAAATGGGCTGGGGCTGCTTCTATTGGCGGTGACGACATAATAATAAGTTGTCAGGTTGGTGACGGCGTGGTCGGTATAACCCAGATTTACGCCGCCGATGTTCCCGGCGACAAGTATGTAAGGACCACCGCTGGTCGTTGCCCGCCAGAGGTTGTAAGTGATCGCGCCAGGCACGATGTCCCAGCTGACTGTCACCATCGAATCCCCCCCGACCGCCGCCAATCCAGTGGGAGCAGCCGGCGGCGGCAGACTGGTCGCCGCCGTGATGGTGACGTTGGTCAGGACCAAACCGGCGGAAGCTGCTGTCAAATCGATCGAGCCGGGTTGGGTCGTTGACTGAACGATGACTTCAGCCAAGCCGTTGAACACCGCGCGCTGATTACTGCCCTTGTCCGCTTCATGAGAACTGGGGTTGCCATTGCCGACTCCAAGAATAGCGCCTCCGGCGCTGATCGAATAATTGATTTCATTGGTCGCGATCGGCACAATGTTTCCCTGCGCGTCCAGAACGGCCACCGTCACCACCGAAACATCGCTACCATCAGCCAGGATGGTGCTGCGGTCCGGCCAGAGCGCGATCTGCGCGGGTGCGCTCGTGGTGACCACAGTATTGGTGATGACGGCAATGCCATAGTTGTAGCCGATGGCCTGAAGTATTCCGGCCGTGAAGCCTACATTGTCCCATTCGACATGGCTCTGAATATTGAGCAACTGTTGTCCTAAACTGACGCCGTTGGTGAACAACTCCACCGCCTGGCAATTTCCGAAGGCCCAGACGTTTATTGGCTGCCCCGGCGCGGACCAGTTCCAGTGCGGGAAAACGTGCAACACGGGCTTGAGCGTCCAGTTGGCTTGATAATAATAGAAGTTGTCTTTTGGAAAACCGCAGGTGTCCAGCGTGCCAAAATGCGAGTTTATGCAGGGCCAGCCGTAGGGCGTCGGTTCGCCGCGATAATCAAAGCCCGTCCAGGAAAATCCTCCAGAAGACCATGGCCGCGCATCGTAATAAGACCACCAGGCTTCGGCAGTCTCGCCCCAGTTTACCGCGCTATTTTCGATGTCATAACCCCAAACATAGCCTTTCATCGTATCATTCGTATAAATTCCACGATCGCTGACCAAGCTGGACGTTTCCGTGCCGATGATGGGCCAGCCCGGATTGCCGGAATGGAAAGTATCCTGTTGGCCCAACTGATAATTGAAGCCATTGACATCCAAAACCGAGCTAAAGCCACCGCCCCAGGAATTCAGGGCCGCGGTGCATAAGCGCGTGGAGTCCATTGAATACACCATGTTTTGCATCACCTGAATGATCGAAGCGCCGGTGGTCGTGCCTTGGAGCGGTTCCTCATTGCACAGCGACCACATGAAAACCGAAGGATGATTCCGGTCGCGGCGAATTTGACGGCTTAATTCGCTCAACGGTTCCGCATTGGTCCCCAGCCGGCGGTTTTCATCCAGCACCAACATACCCAACTGGTCGCAGGCGTCGAGCAATTCTTTCGTCGGCTCGTTGTGCGAGGTGCGATAGGCGTTGCAGCCCATCTCCTTCAACCGTTCGATGCGGTAATACTGCAGGCGGTCCGGCAGCGCTGAACCCACGCCGGCCATGTCCTGGTGGTTGCACATGCCCTGAATCCAAACGTGCTGTCCATTAATGAAAACGCCGTTCGTGGAATCAATCGAAACCGTCCGCACGCCAAACGGTGTATGGTCAATGTCCGCGATGGCGTTCTGGTTGCTGACGGTGGTTTGCAGGTTGTAAAGATACGGCGTCTCCAGCGACCACAAGTTGGCACTGGCCAGCGCCACCATTTGCGTCACCACCAAATCCTGTCCGGCCGGCACGCTCACCGACGAAGCAACGGTGGCAACCGGATTGCTGTTGGCATCCAAAATCGTTGAAGTCAAACTGCCGTTTACCGTAGCCGTCCCGCTTTCGTTGGTGACTTCGGTCTGCACGGTGAGGACGGCATTGGAACCCACGAGCGAAGTGGTGGCGACAAACGTCCCCCATTCCGTGACGTGAACGGGATTTTCCGTCGTCAGCCAGACGTGCCGGTAAATGCCCGCGCCTTCATAAAACCAGCCTTCAAACCGGCTGGCGTCCACCCGCGCCACCAGCACATTCGTCCCGCCGGGATTGATGTAGGGCGTCACGTCAAAATTAAAACTGGAGTAGCCACTGACGTTCCGGCCGAGTATGTGCCCGTTCAACCACATCAGGCAATTGCGATAAACTCCGCCAAATTCCAACCACACCGCCCGGCCGGCGTCGCTGGCAGGCAGCGTGAATGTGTGACGATACCAGCCAATCGTGTTCGGACTGGTGTATCCCGACATTCCGGCTTTGAAACCATGCCCACCATCCGCGCTGGAACTGAACGGCAATTCCACCACCCAATCATGCGGCAGATCCAACAATCGCCAGCCGCTGTCGTCGTAATTGGTTTGCACGAAGGAAACATTTTCCCCCGCGTGCGAGGCAATCGGATCAATCCGGATGGTTTCCATGTAGGATTCGGACTCGGCGTTGGCCGCCGAGCCGACTTCATTGGTATCCAGCTTGGCGAGATCGGAGATTTCAGGATAATAGGTGACGTTTGTGGTCACATCCGGCGGATCGCCCAACTCGAAGCGCCAGCCGTCATCGAGCAAAATCCGGTTGCGCGGCGAGGCGGTGAGACTGACCGGCGTGTTTGCGGCAATAGTGTTGGGCGGAATGGCCTGATCGCGGACGCCATTGATGACGAGCGTGTAGTTGCTGCCGTAAAACATCGGCGCGGTGGCGAGGATAACCGACAAATCGTCCGCGGTCAGTGACGCAGCCGTGACGGCCAGACCATCGGTAAAGTCATAATTTGCCAGATTCGTGGCGCTGGCCACTTCGAGCGGCTTGGAAAAGTCCACTTCCAGGCTCGTGTCGCCGACGTTGAAGCCGCGCAAAACCACCGGCGGATTCGTGTCGAGCGTTACCGCCAGCAGAACCGGCGCGCTGGTCGCCGCGCCATAATTGTTGGTTAATATCAATTGATATGAACCGGTGTTGGTCACGGTCGCATTGAACGCCAGCGCATTAGTGCCGGCTCCGGGGATGTTATTGTATCCGCCGCCGTTGTTGAACTGCCATTGCATGAAGAGCGGCTGCGCGCCCGTCACACCGGCCGCGAACGTCACTAGGGTCCCGGAAAACACATTGTTCGTGGGCAACACGGTGAACTGGTTGATGCTCGGCACCAAAGCCGGCGTCAGCCCCACGTCGAACACCGCGTCAAACCCATGACTGCTGCCAAACGCAATCGCCCCGCCGGACGTGGGGAAAAGTCCGATCTCGCCGCCCGCATATGGATTTCCACTGGCGACCGCAAGCGCCTCCCAGCCGCTACCCGAATTAACGCGGCCTAACGACCAGGCATAAGTTGAATTCGCCGCCAAAGCCACGGACAAACCGTTCCATTGCAGCCAGGCACCGTCGTTGAAGCTGACGTTGCCCGAGGTGTAGGATTGCAGCAGGGTTGCGTTTCCGGCCGCGACAGAATAAAGGTGGAGGTAATACGGCTGGGGGGTGGTGATGCCGCTGTCGGAACCCAGTCCGGCGGTCATAAGTGACACGGACGACAGAATGTATCCCGCCGAGTTGGTTCCCGTGGTGAACGTCTGCCCCGGTTCACCGGCGTCGTGGACGCTCTGATTGTCGGTGTAATAATTCAAACCATCCGGAGTTGTTTGATTTCCTGAAGTGCTTAATTGGACAATATCAATGGGACCGGTTATCGGAGCAGACACTCCTAAATCCTGAAGAGTTTGTCCGTGAACGATGGCTCTCAACAAGCAGACCATGACCGTCATTCCTATGGTAATCGCAAACTGGAAAACGGCTTTCCCTTCATAATTGTTTGCTTCGCCGAAAGCATGATGCGTGGCTTTAAATTTCATTTTTAATAAACCGATATTTGATGCGTCGTAAATGCCACCAACCATGCAGTGTCCGCGCGGTTGGGATCGAAAAATAAATTCCAAAACATCCCGTATTACTCCTTTTCAAATTTCCTTCGGACACCTGTCAGGCCATTTGGAGGGAGAACATGAATGATTACGGATCATGCATAATGCCATCAACATCCCGGCAACCGGGATTCCTCACGCTGAGGATCGACGTTGTGCCAGCGGTTTGTGATGAAAAGACATCGATTAATTTTTCCAAGCAACTACCCAAATGCACAGACCTGAACCGTTCATCTGATTCAATTAACGGCCATCCGAGCTTTTTAGATTCCAGAAAAGCAGATTTACAGTAGGAATAGACAACTCATTAGTGTAAGCCTGCGGTGTCGAGTATTGGGCATTTCCAGCTATGGCTAATAAATTTCCACCTTTGACATGCAAGTTTCCGAGACCTTCAAGTGCGGTGCTGGGGTAGCGAGGATCAGGTCCTGGGAAATTAGACCCATCATTGTAACAACCCTGGTCAAGATTCTGATCGGGCTCCCACATGAGCCAGCTCAAAGGGTTGACTTGCGAAGCTTTCGCGGTTGAATATCCATATTGAGCGTTCGCCCCCATAGGACCGCTTTTTGGGAAAAAACACGCCGATCCATTCATTTGATAGGTTGACAAAGTATTCTGCCGTTTTGCCCAGTTGCCACTTAAGGATGGGGGCAGATCATTGGGACAAATTAAAACATCGGCGTTGGGAGCATACGGCCAAAACGCTGATTGGGTAAGGTAATGAAGGCGGTTTTCGCTCCAGCCACTAATGACGGCAGGATTTAGCCCTCCCGCAACTGATATTACCGGGATTCCCTGGCAAGTGCCTTTGAACAGCCAGCCAGCCGGACAGGGCGGCGAGGCGTCTGTGCCCCAGTTTGGCCATACCAGAAAGTCATCGAAGTCAGTGCTATACATATTGGACGCCAGACCCAATTGTTTCAAGTTGTTGAGACATTTTATTCGTCTGGCTTTTTCCTTCGCGCTTGCCAGAGCCGGCAGCAACATTGCGGCAAGAATTGCAATAATGGCAATTACCACCAACAACTCAATCAAGGTAAAACCGCCAATTCGGAAATTATGATCTTTGTTTGTATTTATTTTCATTTTCAATTTTTCCCATTTAAACAAATCAAATTGCACACGAATTAAGCTAAACAGTGGCGTGCGCCGCAACGCACGCCACTGAAACAACTTCATATATTTTCCATGTTAATTACTGCTTCAAAACCCGGAAAAATTGTCCCGAACTTGTCGGACTAAATGTGTAGGGCGATGAAGAAATATTAGTAGTCCATGACCCGTTAAGCACGGACGCTTGCTCCAGAAGCCCTCCAGTCCATTGCACCTGCAACTGGCCGCCACCAACTTTCGAGATGGACAAAGTAACCGGGGCCGTCGCCAAACTTAAACCCAGATCAAATGTCCCATTCCATCCGCTGGCACTGCTATAATTTACCTGTCCAGCAGTCGTTGGCAGCACCGCGACTTGACCGCTTGTATAGAAGGCGGGCGTATTACTGTCGCCCACTAGGTTAATATAGCCTGCGCCTCCAGGGACATTGCCAAAGCCGTAAGCATATACAGTGTTTGGCTTCAGGTTTACCGCCAAGCCGGTCATCTGCAACCAGTGGCCCTCACTTACTCCAAGGGTGATCACGAAATTAGTTTGCGAGGTGATGGTTTCGGCCAACTGGGCATATTGTCCACTTTGATTATTATAGACATTGTAAATGCTCAGCTGGTAAGCCTGTCCTCCCGCTGGCCAGGAAGAATATGCATCATCGGTCCCAAGTTGAACTGCCGCCGAATTCAGAACATAGCCATTGGGGTTGCTGCCGGTGGTAAATGTGTCCCCGGGAGGCTGACCGTTATTGACATAATAGTTCAACCCCGGAGGCGTGTCAGCATAACCGCCAACAATTCCATTTGTCTGTGCAATATCATATGTTCCCGGCGTGGGAGCACTGACGCCAATGTCTGTCAGAATTCCGGTGGTGGTGATTGAGGTCGTCACCAATACCGGCACGGAAACCACTGGACTGGTGGCGGTGTTCACCAAATTCGATACGATGACTCGATAAGAGTAAACACCCGGATTCCAACCGGTGGTATTAAGCATCAGGTTTGAAATATTATTTCCGGAAATATTCGTCAAGGTTCCGCCGCTGCCGCCGTCTGTTAACCAAAAGTAACTCAATGGCGACGCGCCCGAAGCTGTCTCTGTGAGGGTGAATTGAGTGCCGGGCGCACCGCTCGCAGGCGACGGCACGATCGGGGAGGCTACCGCATTTGGAACCTGCTGGCCAATGGCTTGGAATTGCAGATAGAACACCGCGGAGTTATTGGTAGCCGGATTGGTTCCGTCATAAGTGATGCTACCGCTCACCGGATCAATCAAGCAAAGCTGTCCACCCTGATAGTTATTCGTCATACTTGCATATAAACCGCAATAGCTAAACACATTCGGGTCGTTCGCAAAAGTGTAGGAATAAACGGCATTGGGTGCCATTTTCACATTCAGACCACTCCATTGCAACCAGTCGCCTTTGGTAAATTGAAAACTGCCATTGGTGTAGGACTGTATGATTTGGGCCAGCCCACTGTTGGTATTAATGGAATAAATATAGAGGTAAAACGGCTGAGGCGCGCCACTACCTCCCTGATTGGAGAACGGGTCAGTCTGAAGCTGCACGGATGTGAGCAGGTAACCTTGGGCGTTGGTACCGGTCGTGAATGTCTGGCCCGAATGGGAAGAATTGTTGTCGTAGTAGTTCAAACCATCGCCGCTACCTGTAGCGCCATATCCAGAAAGCTGGCTGATGCTTGGAAAAGCTGGTGATGATACATAGTTTGATCCATTATCGAACAAGAATGCGCCAACTGTCGGATAGGCGACATATAATTTAACAACGGCACTGGTGACCGTAATTGACCCATTGTTAACCACAACGTCATATTGAAATGTTCCGATCGTTGACCCCACATTGATGACCGCGTTTGAGGTGGTGATTCCGGTCATGTTTGTCAAGGCACTGCCGCTGCCGCCATCGGTTTGCCATTGAAAATTGAGCGGACCTGCGCCCAGCACGGATCCGCAATTAATGGACACAGGCGTATTCGTTGCAAAGGCATTAACCGCATTCGGGTATATGTTCCCCGGGGTAGCAATGCTGGGCGGATTGACCAGCAGCGAAGTGTTTTGACTCAATCCAACGAGAAAATCAGCCTGCCATGCAGGTGCCGCTGAAGAAAAATTAACCGTTCCACCAGCGGCGGGTATGGTTACGGCCTGATTGCCAATGTTCAAATTATTCACGTTCTCACCGCCGAGCTCCTCATATCCGGCTCCGCCATTTTGAACCGTGTAAGCGTAGGTGGTGTTGGGTGAGAGACCTGCACCCACCCCGGTGAACTGCAACCAGTCACCTTCGAAGAATGTAAAAGGCTGCGAAGAATACGTCGCAACTAAAGTCGCGTTTGAATTCGCGGCGTTATACGAATAAAGGTTTAAATACCAGGTCTGCGGCGTGGTTGTGATGCCACCACCGCCGTTTCCGGCAGTAAGCACGGCCACTGAATTAAGAACATATCCTCCTGCGTAGCCGGAAGTGGTAAAAAGTTCCCCGGCATCAACTTTCGGAGCATTACCGCCGTTTGAATAATAATTTAGCCCCGGCACCTCCTGAACATTGGCCTCGTCGGTCATGTAAATGTCATATGTTCCGGGAGTGGGTGGGGTTGAACCGATGTCCGTTAGAGTTACATTTGCCCGACTGGTGTTGCCAAGCATCATGGCAACTGCGGCAGCCAGCGCCAGCATTGAACTTTTTTTCATAGGTTATTGTCTGTTCATTTGGGTTGTTAAGGTCTCCATTTTGCCGCCGGCGTTTTCACAAAATCCAAAATGCACAGTTCCGAAACTAACGCACTCATGAACTCATGAACCGGACAACTAAATGTGGAACTGTTTTAAACGTATCAACTGACATGCTTGGGGTCATGTCCCGTAAACTACTTACTGCTGCCGCGCATTAGCGTCGTTCATGATATATTAATAGCTGACGCCTTAACCGTGCATAACTAATGGAGAAGCTTGCACAAAGGTATTGGAGGCAAATCGTAACCATGTTTAGTTAAACCAAGCTATGGCCAACCACATCGCCTCAATGAACCATTGGGGGAATAACTTGCTTTGATTTGATTGAGGTGTTTCTGTGCGCAGAATCGTGGACGGCAGATCGCAAATTGATGCGCCGCCTGCCGACGAACCCAAATTTCGGCATCGCGTTTCAACAGGTGCGAATGACTGGATCAGGCCTCAACGCCTGCTCGCGAGATGAGAATCACTAAATGGGAAGTTAGTATATTTTGCCACCGCCTGCGCACGCGAACGAACATGAAGTTTTTCATAGATACGGCGGATGTGAGTGTCCACTGTGCGAATACTTATTCCCAATGCTTCGGCGATCTCTTTGTAAAGGAAGCCACGCGCCAACATGCTGATCACTTCACGTTCGCGCGGCGAAAGGTCGTCGTTTGCAATGGTTTGGACAGCAGGATTTGGAAAGCACTGCGCGACACGGCGGGCGATATAGCTCGTCATAGGCGATCCACCCGCGTGAACATATTTGAGCGCGGCGAGTAATTCATCATGCGCGGATTGTTTGAGAAGATAACCGGTAGCCCCGGCCTGGAGCGCATTGAAGATGTGGTTCGAATCCTCGTATACTGTGTGCATAACAAACTGAGTTTGTGGCATTTGAGGCTTTAACTTACGGACGCATTCAACACCGTTCATACCCGGCAGTTTGATGTCCATCAACACCACGTTTGGGTTTTGCATTGGTAATTTGTCCAAGCTGTCTTCCGCGCTGCCGAATTCGCTGATGAACTGGAAACCTTTAGCCTGGGCCAGCCAACGCGCCAGGATTTCCCGGGCGGCGGCGTCGTCTTCTACGATGGAAACGCGAAGTGGGACATCTTTTTCGGAAAGTTGATTCACAATTCAGACATTTGTTAAGCTTTAATACTACCCCTACCAAGCAGGGAATGATTGTCACGAGTTCTCACTACAACACCCATCCGACGCACCTCGGAGAAAAAATTCATTTTACCGCCGCCTTCATCGGAATCGACAATATCACCTGCGTCCCTTTTCCCGGCTCACTCAGGATTTCGCATTGACCGCCGATTTCATGCAATCTCTGGCGCATGTTCACCAGCCCGTTGCGTTGCGGGCGCGATTGGAGGTGTTCTGCTGGCAATACAAAACCTAAACCGTTGTCTGCGATTTTAATCGCGACAGCCGCAGGCTCCAAGACAAAGGAAATCTGCACTTCAGTCGCCTTCGAATGTTTTAGAATGTTGTGCAGCGACTCCTTGACCGCGAGAAATAAATTGTGCCTGATCTCGGCGGTCACCGGCCAGGCTGGCAGATATGTGGGGAAATCCAGACGACAACGGATGCCGGAATCGCCAAGCAGTTCGTAAATAAGTTTGCCGAGGTAACTTGCCAGGCTGTCCAGCGTGTCGTGCTGCGGGTCCACCGCCCAGACGATTTCATCCATCGCCCGCGTCAACTGCCTCGCGGTATTGCAGATTTGATCCAGGTTGTCTTGCGTCTGTGTAACATCGTCCATCTCGCGCCGTGCCGACTGGCTCATCAAATTGATGCGTGTCAGGCTGGCCCCTAGGTCGTCGTGAATATCTCTGGCAATCCGCGTGCGTTCGCGTTCGAGTGCGCGCTGGCGTTCGACGCGCTCCAATTTTCGGCGCATCCGACGGCGTGTTCCATACCAGGCTCCACTTCCTGCCAGCAATGTCAGCCCCGTCAAGCCCAGTGCGCGAAACCAAAACGTCTGCCAAAAATGTGGTAAGATAGCGAACGCGAGCGATGCGCCGGTTTCATTCCACACGCCGTCGTTGTTGCAGGCAATGACGTGGAAGGTGTATTTGCCCGGCGGAATGTAATTATAATTTGCCACGCGATTGTTTCCCGCTTCCACCCAATCAGTGTCCAAACCTTCGATACGGTGCTTGAAGCGGACTTTTTCAGGTGCTGAATAGCTCAAACCGGCATATTGAAATTCAAGCCGGTGTTGGCCCGGCGGAATCTCCAGGTGGCTAACCGGCGTTGCTTCACCCCTTTCGGGTTTGCCATCCACCAACAGCGTTTCAATGGTAACGGGCGGAGGCAGGGTATTGGTTTTTACTTCAAGCGGATTGACCACAACCAATCCCCGGCTGGTGCCAAACCACAGGCGGCCATCAGGGGTTTTGCATCCGGCGGGTTGCAGCCCGCCGGAACATTCGAGAGTTGGCATGCCGTCGCTCATGCCGTAAGTGATGCACTGAACTGTGTTATTTGTTCCGTCGGCGCATTGCTCAAGCTCAGCCTTGCTAACACGGATGATGCCGTTGTAGGAACTCATCCAGAAATAGCCGTGGCCGTCGTCTTCGATGTCGCAGATGACATTGTCAGACAGGCCTTGCTTTTCGCCAACGGTGGCGAATTTTCCGGCCTTGAACCGGCAGAGGCCGCCACCAAAAGTTCCAATCCAGATTGCGCCCTTTTCATCCTGGTGCAGGCACTGGACAAAATCGGACGGAAGGCCATCAGGTGTGCGAAATGATTTCAGCACGCCATCTTGTAGGCGGAACAAACCCTTGCCCCCCATATCAAACCAGACGGTGCCATTGCGTTCCTCGGTGATGCACCTCACAAAGTTGTCCACAAAAAGTTCCTCATTTCCGAACCATGAAATTTTCCCCGCCGCATCATAGCGCAACAGCCCCATACGCGTGCCCACCCACAATCCGCCCTTTCGTGCAGCCAGCAGCGCAATCATGGGCGTGACAACCTGCTGCAAGCCCGGCGATGGCTCAAAATGCCCGCCGCGCCAGAAAAATAAACCCCCAGCCCAAGTGCCGGCACAAAGATTGCCGGCATTGTCCTCAGCGAATGACCACAAATAAGGGTTTACCAACCCCTCATTCACTGAATAGTTCGTCCAACTTCCATTTCGAAAACGATATGCGCCCGCGCCTTCCGTCCCGACCCACAATGCACCTTCGTGATCAGCGAAGACCGACAAAATTGCCCGACCCTGCCAGGCATCGGGCGGCGAAATGGTTTGCAGGCAACTTTCCCGGAGCAACGCCAGACCGGCGCCGCCCGTGCCCACCCACAATCCGCCTTCCTGATCTTCACAAAATGACAAAATCCAATCGGAAGAAAATCCGGTTGCTCGGCTGAAGATCGAGGTCTTTCCATCGGGGAATATGAGCGCGAATCCATGATCCGATGTTGAACCGACCAGCGTTCCATCCCGGGTTTCCTCGAGTTTGCCCAACGGCGCTTCATTGAAGGGAGATATCCCGCGTTCATTTGTCCAGCTCCCGTTTTTCCATTCGCGCACTTGGCTGGCTGTCACCATCCAAAGTCCCCCGTCGCGAGCCGCACCGATGCCAATAAAAGCAGTGTTGGTATTGGCACCTTCCAGGGCAAGTGGCGTGAGCCTTCCTTGATGCAGCACTGAAATGCGGCCATTGCGGCTAACCCAGACATTGCCCTGCTTGTTGCGAGTCAATTGCAGGATGCCTGAATAAGTGCCCGGTTCGGGAGTTAAAACCAATCCGTCTCGGGCACGCGCCAGCAGGCCGTCATCATTCTGCAACCAAATGTCGCCAGATTCATCAGCGACGATGCCGGTGATTTTCCCGTGCCGCCATTTCGCAGTCACTGGACGAGTTTCAAATCTGCCGTCCACAAAGCGGGTCAGTTCGCCGCCTTCGTGACCAATCCACAATACGCCGTCATTGCTTTCAAACAAACTGGTCACGCGACTACTGGCCAAGCCAGGTGTGCTGCTGTCAAATTCAGTGAAACGCACGCCGTCAAACCGCGCCAGTCCGCTGTAGGTGGCGATCCAGATGAATCCATCACGCGTCTGAACCACGGCCGTCACTGTGTTTTGAGGGAGGCCGTCTTCGCGCAGCCAGTAATGAGCAGCATAGTATGACCTCTCCAGAGATGCTTCAACGGCTAAACTTCCGTTCAGCAGAAAAAAAATAGCCACGAACACAAGATTTCGGGACAAAGAAGTAGAGGCCCCCCAACGAGTTGATCGAAGGCACAATCGTGCAGCCGGCAAAAAAATCTCTTCAATAAGCGGGCATAATCGCGAAGTCATGTTCTAAAGTGTTCTGCCACGACATTCCAACATTCATCCGTTCCCGGCAAGTCTAATGAGAAACTGGCCGGTCACTTCAATGAATCATGAATCCCCCTTTGACAACAATTCATCAACCCTGTAAGAGATGTCTGCAAAAGGGGTTGTTTTTGAAATCGGTTGCTGGCGGCGACCGGGG
>CAZIFP010000026.1:0-17915 GCA_964538105.1 uncultured Bifidobacteriaceae bacterium | reverse complement strand
CGTTTATCCTTCTCGAAGGTGTAGCCGTGCTTCTTGCAGATGGTGGCCGCGATACATTCAACTCCCTTTTCGTTGGGATGAATCCCGTCGGCGAATGAATCTGGTTGATTGGATAGCGTGGCGAAAAGATCGATTATTGGCACTTTCTCCTCTTCCGCAACCCGCCTGATCATCGGCATCAGTTCATCAAGCACCGGCTGATTGATACCCCAGTTGCATTTATAAACAGGCACGGGGATGCAAATCCAGATCTTTGGTTTTGATGGAAGCGTCGCGAAATGCCGGATTAAGTCCCGCAAATCTCCTGAAAAATCGGACTTATAACGCCAGTTTTGCGGCTTGGTGTCGTTGGTGCCGAGCAGGATGATCACAATGTCGGGCGCAAAAGTTGTCGCCGCCAGGAATTCCGGCTCCTGCCAGTAAGGTTTATCCCCTTTTTTGATAAGATTTGCCCCCGAAACACCAAAGTTGTCAACTTCGTAATGCCTTCCGAGCATCCGTTGCAAATCAGCAGGGTAACTATCGTGCTCACGGTTTTGAATGTTGGCGCCGTAGGTAATGCTGTCGCCAATACAAGCCACCCGAATGGGAACCGGTTCAGCAACCCGGCCATTTTTTAACGGCGCACAGGAGGTTTGTAGGATCAGAATTGCCAGAACAGAAATAATAATGCTGAATCGCATAAAAGTGTTCATTGTGCATTTGGCCCATGTGCTTCCAGCCGTGCCGTCGTAGATCCAGTTGTCCAGTTTGGGGGAGCCGCTGTGGAATTAGGCGTTGCCGGCCAGCATCAATTCGGAACCGATCAAACCAACCGCCACAGCTAGCAAATAGCCTAATCTTCCTGAAACCTCCGGCAGCCGGCGCAAAGTGAAGATTTTTCATACGGGAGCAATTTAATGTAAATATCAAGTTGAATATTCAATCTTTCACTGCTTCAGTCCACAAAAAAGCGAAGGTCGCTTCGATTCACGGCCTTCGCTTCAGGATCACATTCTTAAGTCTCAAATCCAATCTTGCTTACTTGCGACGGAGCAAGCGTCGCCCACCGAAAATCCCCACACTGCCAAGAGCCAACATTGCCAAGGTTGAAGGTTCAGGCACCACCGTCAGAACAGCGTTGTCAAACCAAGCGGATCCCCCGCCATACTCTTCAAGTTCAACTTTCACCTGCGCGGTGCCGTTTGGGGCGACTGCGCTCTCGCTAAAGCTTTGATATGGAACGCCAACATTGTAGCCAGAAATGCCAGTGGTGGTAACAACTTGCGCCTGTCCTAGTTGATTCCCACTACCATCCAGAAAATCAAGGTTGATGTAACCATTTGGCCACCACCAACCTTGCGCCCCAGCGTTAACGCTGAGATTATAGGTCAACCCAGCGGTTCCCGCGACAACCTGATACACTCCTTCCCAGTTACTACCAGTATTGTTTCCGAGGGTCATTTGATAGGTAAAGTCGTAAATGCCTGTGTTATTGGGAGCGCCGGAACCACCATCAGCCGTGTCAGTGAGCACGCTGGGTGAAAGTATCTCATGGTTTTCCCATGATCCAGAACCGGTATCCCATGTTGACCAACTGGTCGGAGAAGCTACGGAAGCGGGATCATTAAAATTTCCGTTAAGCAGGAGGTTTTGAGCATTGGCAACGCCTGTCGCCACAGCAACAATGGACATGAGGACAATGATTTTTTTCATATTAAACTGCAATGTTAGTTTTGTTCTTTGCAAATACTGATTTACCATTCAAAGGCATAATTTACTGCGTATTGCCTTGAAGTTTGTAGAAACAATACTACATTTATCACCTGTGTCAACGATTTTTTACATTATTCTGGATATAGAATAGTGGGCGTCGGACGTGCTTTTTTTGATTTAGTCTTTAATTGTAAAATTGTTACAACCGTAATTCATTCGATTTTGCATGAATAACTTGCGAAAATGTTCCATGAACCTTATTTACATCTTGTCCCAGTTGAGGCAATTCCTGTTTTAAAGACTCAAAAATGCGAATCACATGGAACCAAATGGACATTCTTTGGCGGAACATAAAAGGCAATTGGGTGATGCCTTTGATTTTTATATGGGGCGCGTTGTTCCCTGCGTGGGCGGTTGACAGCACATTGCCCGAACTTCACTCCGCCGAAACCATCAGGCGAATGCCGGCAGAGCAGGCCGAACGTCACTATCCGGTGCGACTGCGCGGGGTTATCACTTTTTTTGACCAGCAAGTTCCCACCAAGGCCTACCGGTTCATTCAAGATGACACGGCCGGGATTTATTATTACACAGATACAGAAACTGTTGGCCAGCTTTTCAAACCCGGCCAGTTGGTTGAAATGGAAGGCGAAACCGGGCAAGGCGAGTTTGCTCCGGTCGTGGTGGCCCACCACATCCGATTGTTGGGCGAGGGAGAATTTCCACCTGCGAAGCCGGTATCATTCGAGGCTCTGGCGAGCGGTCAGGAAGACAGCCAATTTGTGGAGACCCACGGGATTATACACTCCGTCCAGCTCGACACGGAAACTTCTTATTATATTCTTGAAATGGCAATTGGCGGCGGGCGAGTGACAATCTACACCAGCCATCTTCCCGTGAAGCGCGGCGAAGATCTTGTGGACAGCGATGTTCGGGTTCGAGGGGTTTGTATCACCCATTTCAACCAGCAACGGCAATTATTTGACGTCGGTTTGATGGTTCCGCAATTGGAAGACATCACGGTTGAACAAACTGCTCTCGGCGATCCGTTCGCATTACCCGCGCAACCGATCAAGAATATTTTACAATTCAAGTGGGGAAACACCTACGGGCATCGTGTCAAGGTGGTTGGCACCGTCACGCTCTGTTATGCCGACAAAATATATATCCAGGATGAGACGGAAGGCATGTGCGTCCAGACAAAACAAGCAGACGACTTCAAGGTGGGCGATCGGGTGGAGGTTTTGGGATTCCCCGCCAAAGGTGATTATACTCCGATGCTGCAAAGCGCTACCTGCCGAAAACTATCCATTGGCAGTCAGCCGAAACCGGAACAAATAACCGCTGATGAGGCGCTCAAGGGTACTCACGATTGTCGTTTGGTGAGCATTGAGGCGGTCTTGCTGGATCGGGCACAACAAAGCAACGAGTCATTCTTAATCTTACAATCCGGAAAATTTGTTTTTCATGCCTACCTGAAACAACCGCAGCAGAACATGGATTTTGCTGTCTTGAAAAACGGCAGCAAGGTTTTGGTCACCGGGGTTTGCGTGGTTGATCCCGGCAACGATTGGTATCCCGGCTCGGACTGGCGTGCCCAATCATTTCGCATTCTGTTGCGGTCGCCGGATGACATTCGTGTGCTTGCCCGCCCTCCTTGGTGGTCTTTGCCCAGGCTGCTGGTCGCAGTGGGAATACTATTTGCCATCATTCTAACCGCCATGGGCTGGGTTTTTCAATTGCGCCGGCGGGTTCATGAGCAAACCAAAATAATCGAAGAAAAACTCCAGGACGAGGCCGCGATAAAAGCGCGTTACGTCGAATTGTTTGAAAATGCCAACGACGTGGTTTTTACCCATGACTTGCAAGGTCGCCTGACTTCCATCAACAAGACCGGTGCCTTGTTGTTGCAACGCAAACAGGAAGATATTATCGGCAAAAACTTGATTGATTTGATTGTCGAAGAGCAGCGTCCGGCCGCCCGGCAATGGCTGGAGCAGGTGGTTTCCGGCATTGAATTACCAACGGCGGATTGGGATTTTTTGAGTGCTTTTGGGCAGCGCCTGAAACTGGAAATCAACTCCCGGAGAATTGAGCAAGCCGGACAGTTCATCGAAGTCGAGGGCATCGCCCGGGATGCCACCGAGCGAAAACGACTGGAACGGGAAATTTTAGAAGTCGCCAACAAGGAACAGCAGCGTTTGGGACACGATCTGCATGACGGTGTCTGCCAGCAACTGGCCGCCATCGCCTACCGCGCCCACATCCTGGCCCGCCGCTTGAAAGCAAAAGGTGGCGACGACTCATCCGAGGCGCAGGACATCGGCAAACTTATCAACGAGTCGCTGGTCCAGACACGTGCGGTGGCGCGCGGGCTGTTCCCCGTGAGGCTGGAGGCGGATGGCTTGGTGTCGGCGCTCGAGGAATTTACGGCGAGCACCAGCAATCTTTTTCAGATCAAATGTAATTTTTCCTACAGCGGAACCATTCCTGCGATGAACAACACGCTGGCGATGCACATCTATTACATCACGCAGGAAGCCGTTATCAATGCCGTCAAACATGGCCGGGCCAGCCAGGTGACGGTCCATCTCAAGCAAACCGTGGATGGCATTTTATTGACGGTTCAAGATGATGGCATCGGATTTCGCCCGGCCGATTCCGGACGGGTGGGAATGGGGATCGGCATCATGCGTTATCGGGCCAAGGTGATCGGTGCGATTCTTGAGTTGAAAAGCGAGCCCGGACAGGGCACAAAAATGATTTGTAAAATCCGCCCGACACTTGAATAATGCAGTTAATAAATGAGCGAAGATTTTCACAAGGAAAACGGACGTCGCCACAAAACCACCGGCCGGCCGGCCTCGACGAATGTCCATGCCGATAAAAAGCGGATTTTTGTGGTTGACGACCATGCGATGTTCCGCGACGGGCTGCGGCGACTCGTGGACATGGAACCAGACTTGGTGGTGTGCGGAGATGCCCCCGATGCCGCCGGAGCCATGCAGCAAATTTACCAGTCACGTCCGGATTTAATCATCGTGGATCTTTCATTGGAAGGCACCAGCGGTATTGATCTCATCAAGAACATTAAGCGGGATTTCGAAGACATGCCGGTTTTGGTGGTTTCCATGCATGCGGAATCGCTCTATGGAGACAGGGCGTTCCGGGCCGGGGCGATGGGTTATGTCATGAAAAGCGAGCCAGCCACGACCGTGATTGACGCAATCCGCAAAGTCCTGAACGGTGATGTTCATATCAGCGAAAAAATGGCTACACTGGTGGTTTCTAAATTCGTTCAAGGCGAGTCCAATCAGCCGCCATCACCCTTGGAAACATTGAGCGACCGCGAACTGGAAGTTTTCCGCATGTTGGGCCAGGGCAAGGGCACCAGGGAAATTGCCGAGGAAATGAATTTAGCCCTGCCTACTGTAAGCACTTTCAAAAACCGCATTAAAGAGAAACTCAAAATGAAAAATTCCACTGAGACCACCCTTTATGCCCTGCAATGGTTTCGGCAAGAGACTCCGAAATAAATGCCCACACATTCTTGCCAAGTGGAACCCTTTGAACCCCTACGTTGGTTTGATTTTACGGCTCGATTTTCTCCGTTTACCGAGACTGATGAGGACAGGATTGCAACTGCCGCCGGTCAGTCTCCTAATTATGGGTGTGGAAACCTCTTAAGTGACAAACTTTATGACAGCCCGGTCACTATTGACGACCTTCAAAAGACTTTGTTCCAAAACCCTGACCACCCAGTTTAAAAGGCATGAAAAGGAGGCGGACTAATTAGTAATTTGAACTAACTTTTGACTGTGCGTCAATCTCGGTGCGTCGTTGTATGTGCCCCAAGTATTGTTTGAGGAAAGGCGTGATGCCAAAGGCGGTGCTTGTTTTCCATTGGGACCAGTCATTGGAGATAGTGTTGATGGAATCTTTTTGAATATTGGGTTTGGGACGCATGTTGCCGACAGGATCATAAATGCCCCATGAGTTTGGCATTCCGCCAGACGTAGCCTTATATGACCAGTGCGACCAGTTCAAGTTATGTTGGTCAAACTGCTGCGTCCCATACTGCCAGTCCGACGCGGTATTATTTTCCCTGTTAAACTCGCCAATAAGGTCGGGGACATTCCATGTTTGATGACTTCTAAAGTCACTCACCTGTTTGTTAACCTCGTTTGTCGGCGCACCACCGGGATAGGCGTGCATCGAGTAAACCACGTTGGTCCAACCGTATTGCGTTGGCGGAGGCAGCACATCCCACTGCCAATTCAATATCTGGTCACTCGTGCCCGTCCCGCTCCAACATCCCTCCAATACAATGATATGATTTGAGTCAACCGCACGGATCATGTGATACAAACTATTATAGGCGGTCCAGAGTTTGGCCTGACTCGGCGCGCCGAAAGGCTCATTAATCAGGTCATAACCCATCACGGCGGCATTACCATAATAGTGGGCCGCGACATTGGACCAGATTAGCGTCGTCTGGTTCTGGTAGAAGGTGTTTGACCAATACTGGTTTTGGTTAATCATCGCAGTGCTTTGTGATGAACTCTGTCCTCCGGGAAGACCATGAAAATCAATCAAGGTGTAGATTCCGCGCTGCCAGGCATTGGTGACGAGCCAGTCCATCTTGGCAAAGGCATCAGAGCGCCAAGCACCGTCCAATGCCTGAACATTACCCCACCAGAAAGGCAAACGAATATAATTCATATCCATTGCCTTGATATTATCGAGGTCATTCGTCGTAATCCACGTGTCCTGATAGGTCGTAATCAGGTTTTGTTCGGTGGATAGGCCAAAACGCTTATCGAGTGTTTGCAGGACGGAGTAATTATCCGCCAAGCCAGACGAATCCATGGGACACATCCATCCTTCCATGAGCAGCCAACTGCCTAAGTTCACGCCGTGCAGGGGAACCGCATCGCCTTGGCCGTAGTTGTTTCGGATATCATGTCCTTTAGCCATTAGGAATGGACTTAGATCCGCATTTGCCGGTCGGACGACCATCAACAACGTAAGCGCGAATGCTGCAGCGTTTAACACCCAATAAAAATGCAAACCGGCAAACTGAACCAGCTTGCCATGCTGGTGTTCACAGATTGCCGGATCCCCCAACAAACACTTGTTGAAATGTGGCATATTTGTTTTGGGAACGATCAGACATCTCAAGGCGTCACCGTCCGATAAAAACGCTGGATATAATTGGTCGCACCTAGGTCGGTGAAAGCGGGCAGACCATTGGTTCCGGCGGTATTGGTAATCAAAGTGCTCCAATTCGGGGTAGTCAAATCGGTGCTGCCTTGAATCCGGTAATTAACACCGGCATCACCGCCGGTGAAGGTCAACTGAACGGTCCCGCCTCCCAGCACCAAGGGAGGATTGATGATCACGGTTGTGGCGGCTGTCACTGTCAATGTGCCGTTCACATAGTTGATCGTATAATTGCCAAGGCCGCCGCCGGTTGCATTGCTTGGCACGATGTCGTAAGTGTTGACCGGAGCCGCATTTGCCGCCCCGCTGCTCGTCAATGTCACGCTGGAAACACTGTCGCCGGTCAGCAAACTGCTCGTCGTGAACTCCGTCCCTGCAAAACTCAAGTTCTGGCCATAAACCTTGCTGGTGCTGTTCGCCATGATAGTCAGGCTGGCATTGCCAATCACGCCGGTCGTGTCATTCACAAAGGTCACGCTATAGTTGTTCCCGCTATTGCCGTCGCTCACGATTCCAGACGGTGTCAAAGTCTTGACAACACCCACATTTTTTGTGTCATAGGTTTCGGTAAAGTTGGCCCTGTCGCCGGGCTGCACACTTCCTGAGGTCACCGTCGGCATTGCGGCGGCGTTTATTGTTGCATCGTAAGTCTTCGTGTTTGTTGCCGCCGAAACCGTGATGTTTGTCGCGTTGATGACTCCAGTGTTTGCCGGATTGAACATAATATTGTAGCGACTGGTCATGTCGTTGTTGCTGACGTCAATGATGGTGCCGGCAGGAGTCAGAATTTTATTCACACCAGTATTTTTGTCACTAAAGCTTTCTGTGCCGTTGAGACTATCACCGGCCGCCAAAGCGCCAGCCGTCAAAGTGGGCGCGACAATCGTTTCGGTCGTGCCGTCATAATTCTTGATGGCCGTTGCCGCCGCCACCGTGATGTTAATCGGCGTGTAATGGAGCACCACCGTGTTTCCAACGGTGAGAATACTATATTGAGACGAATATTTCGGCACGGTTCCGACCCAGACAGGTGTGCTATTGAAACTGCCTGAAATGGTGCCGGATACGCCGGCATTAACCAGCACATAGTCCGATGTGCTCAAGACACTGGCGGATATGTTGCTGATGGTGATCTGGGCACCGCCACAAACCAGCGTCGTGTTTTCCAAAACTATCTGGTCATTGCCGGAGGCGTTATTAACACTCAAGTTGAATTCTGCACCGGCGCTGCTACCGCCAAAGGCAAGGTTGCCGCCCAGAATAAGCGTGCCACCACCAATGTTGTTAGGATAGAGCACGGAGCCGGTTGCATTGGCCACGTTGACCGAGCCAGCGATCCGGCCGTTGCCGCTCAACGTGCCGCCGGCATTCACCGATACCGCGCTACTGCCGGTGCCACTGTTTGGATAGCTCTGGTCGTTAACCACCAAAGTGCCGCTGTTAACAATCGTGCCGCCGGTGTAAGAATTGTTGCCGGCAAGGACGATACTACCGGTCCCAATGTAGTTCGTGGCTGTGGTTGTATAGGTGGCATAAGTTGTATTGTTTGATGGGTTAGGCGTATAAACGCCAGGGTTGAAAAGTGTGTAAGCCCCAACAATCGTAAGACCGTTTGTTCCGCTGATGGCACCACTCACTATAAACGGGTTTGACGAGACATTGCCCCAAGTCTGGTTCGCCCCGAGAACGACGTTCGCCGCGAGGGTGTGCGACCCGGAACCTGCTTGAACCGTGATGCCGCCGCTGTTCATCAATGAATACGTCGTGCCGGCAATCACGCTCGTATCAATGCTGCCGATGGTCAGGGTATTGCCCGCGCCGATCGTCACGGAACCGGTCGCATCCTTCGTAAAATTGAGACTGCGGATGGTGGTGTCTGCTCCAAGCGTTGTCGAAAGCGGCCCCGTATTGGTATTGAAGTAAACATCAGGATAGATGCCATAAGTGATCGTTGCGGCATCATCGAGTGATTTCTGCCGGTCCTGTGTCCGCGCACGGTCTACTGTCCAATTCGAAGAGGTGCCATTGACGGTGTTCCATACCCTGTCCTGGCCGCCGGTCCAGTAGGCCGCTCCGTAGGTGAGTGACTGATACCAGATGCTGCCCATTTTGTCATAACCGGCTTGCGTTGGATGAATCAGATCCGATCCAATATCCGCCGGATAATTCATGAGATTACGCAAGTTGAGATACCCCACGTTTTGACCGGCAAGAACGTGGTTGAAAACGATACCACTAATTGCCGGGTTATAATAAGCATCCAAACCCACGGAGTAAGCACCGCCGCCATCACCGCGATAACAGATGGTGGAAACAATCGTGTCAACACCGGAACGAAGCGTGTAGAAGTCGGACACGGTGGCATCCAACCTTTGGGCGGCACTGGCGAGCGTGGCGGAATCTGTTCCATAATCCACCGCGTCGTTGCCGCCAATGTTGACGGTGATGTAGTTCGGGTTCACTCCGTTGCCGGGTGCCAGCCAATAGCCGCCATTGCCCCCGGAGTTGCCGTCATTTGCATTGATATTTGCAAGCATCATCAGTGTCGTCCAACCAGGGTGACCTTCATGATGCAACTGATTTGCGGTCGTGAGAGGATTGACATTGGTCGGGCTGTTTGCCAAAAGGTTGATATCGCTGCCAACCATGTTTGGCGTAAAACGACCATCAGCAACTAAATCCAGATAAAGTCCAGTGCGATATCCACCGCCTTCATAGGGGCTTTGTGCACTTTGTCCGGCAGTAATCGAGGAGCCAAACGGCATGATATTGATACCGTTCGTGATTTCATAAGTTGACACGAGAATCTGTTCGGCGGTGTCGGTGTTATTGAGCGTGAGGAGATAGTAAACATTACTACCATTGTTCACAATCAGTGAGTTTGTGGCACCAACGAACAAAAACGTGCCTGTTAGTCCGCCACCGGTGGCGCTTATCAGATTATAAGTGCCGGTGCCGCTCATTCCTGACGCATTTATGCCAATATAATTCGTTCCGCTCACGGACGCGGAAGTGAGCCTAAGCTGGTTGGCACTACCAGCACCAAGTGTAAAATCAAATGTCGCTCCACCGGAAATAGTCAATGCCCCTTGCGTCAGGCTGTTGCCATTCAGATTTAGAGTTCCCGCCACGAGCAAAGCATTCGCGCTGTCCCCCAGAGCGGTGCTGCCGTTCGCCTGGATTGTCGTTCCCGCGCCAATCATCGTTCCGCCGGTATAACTGTTGTTACCGGACAGGGTAAGCACGCCACCGAATGTGGTACCTCCCAGGCCGGTGGCTGAGATGTTTAACTCACCAGATCCTGATATCAGGCCACTGATGGTTCCATTCATCGCCCCGCCGCCAAAGTAAAAGTTGACCAGACTTACTGTTCCGCCGCCCGCCAGCAATGTAACCGGCCCTTCGTAATTACCCGATCCACTATAGTAATCCCAGCCGATGGTCCCGCTGTTCAGCGTAAGCGCATTGGTGATCTGGCTGCCAAGCGTTGACAATTCGGCTCCCGCATTGACCGTTATTGCGCCGGAACCGGCGGCGAAGTTGTTGACCAATTCCACAACGCCACCATTAAGCGTCCAGTTGCCACTATACCCCGTGTTCACGCCGCCAATGGAAACGAAGCCGTTGTTATTGAGAGTAATTGGGCCATTACCGCTAAACTGGCCGGTGGTATAGAGGACAATCTCGTTGTTGCTGTTGGTTGGAGCGCCGTTATTCAACTGGATCGTCCCTCCCGTCGTGCCGGTGGCTATGGTGCGGGTCATGGTGACCTGCGCCGTCTGCGCGGAAGCAAGCGTCCCCCCGTTGAGAATCACACTGCTGTTGGTGTTGCCCAGATTAGCATTTGAAATAAACTGAACGGTCCCGCCGCTGATGGTCGTTCCCCCGCCAAACGTGTTTGCTCCAGATAAGGCCAGGGTGCCGCTGCCAGTCTTGGTCAATCCCGATGTTCCTGCCACGACTGCTGAAATAGTCACGTTCTTGCTGGCTCCAAGAGAGTTGACGGTGATGGTGGGCGCGGTGCCGGCCAAAGTCAGCGTATTGCCCGCGATTCCGTGATTCGCCAATGTCCAGCCGGCGGCAGTCGAGGTGTCGGTGTCACCAAAAACCAAGTTTCCAATGGTGCGGGGAGAGTTCAAGTTGACCGTCTGATCAGAAGTGATGTCCAACGTGCTGAAGTCGGCGGTAACATTTGCGCCCGAAGGCACTAGGCTAGAACTCCAATTACCGACGGTGTCCCAGATTGTATCTGCCGCCGCGCCGGTCCACACGCCTGACGCATAGATGTTCGCCGACAGTCCCGTAGGCTGGTTGAGAGAATAATTGCTTCCCGAGGCACCGCCCAGCGTGGAGGTGGAAGTCACGGAAATTCCGGTGCCCACGACGGAACTGGCAAAGTAGCCGGTGCCGTTCAGAGTTGCCGTATCACCGCTCAAGACGCCCACCAGTGTGCCGGTAATGATGGCGTTTGTGGTGCCGTCGTAATATTTGCTCAGTGCCGTCGCACCAGAAACTGTCAAGGTTTTGGCGTTCACAACTTGAGCTGGAGATAAGGCAGAAGAAGCACTGCCGGAATTATTGCCATCACCGCCATAAACGGCGACAATGTTGTTATGCGTTCCGGCCGTAAGACTGTTCAGGGGATTGACCGTAATGGTGACGGATCCACCGGACAAGGTTCCCGTGCCTATCGTCGTGCCACCGACACCACCGTCCTGTAATGTAACCGTGCCGGACGGATCGTAGCCGGTCACTATGACATCGAACTGGAGCGCGTCGCCGTAGGTCGAGGAGGAAGTCCAGCCAGTATGCAGCGCAATAGTGTTAGTCGTGGCAGCCAATGAGGTGGACACATGCAGGATCAGGTTGCCACTATTCAACACTAACGTGGCTGGCAGGGTGCCAAGCGCCAATCCGGCGCCGCTGCCCACTCCGCTCAAAGTGTTCAGCGTGGGTGTGCCGTTCACGGTTCCACCGCTGATGACAGTATAGTCGCCGGCTCCCATCGGCGAGCCACCGTTGTTGATCACCGTGATGGTGCTGGTGCCAAGATTCAATGCCCCAGATACCACCGTCAACGCCGGGTGAGTCGAATCACCCAAGAACGCGGTCGGAGTAAAGTTCAAGGTCACCAAAACAGATCCCAAGCTGACCGTAGTGCCGCCTTTGATGGCGGCGGCCGTTGAACCAACCGTCGCGCCGGTTCCGCTGGCAGTCAGTGAAGTGCTGGCACTTAAATCATAAGTAGTGATGGCTGACACATCAAGCGTCGCCCCGGCAGCGATGGAAAGGTTGGGAGTATTGTTGATGGAACCGCTGCTGCCCAACGCCAGCGTGCCGCCGCTGATGGTGGTATTGCCGTTGTAGGTGTTCGCCCCGGCCAAAACTTGCGTGCCGCTTGTGCCTTTCACCGTCAAACTAATGGCGTTGGCGCCGCCGTTGTCACTGATGTTGCCGCTGAAAGTCGTGCTGCCACTGGTCGGATCCAGCGTCAAACGCACAGGTGTCGCCGCCGAACTGTTGGTCACCATGCCGCCACTGCCGCTGATGTCTGAAAGCGATACCACGGTCTGGGGCGTGCCGTTCAGATCCAAAATCGCGCCGCTTGCAAGATTGACCGTCGTGGTTGTCGGCAGGACATTCGCCGGTCCTCCAGTGCTGCCTAACCATTTGTTCAACAAGTATGCCTCGACCTGCTGCCGCTGGGTAGCTGTCAATGCCGTGTTATAGATCAGGATTTCCGCGACATCACCGAGCGCCTTGTTGCTGTCGCCTGACCGGTAGCCGATCTGGAGCGGCGCGGCTGTGGTGCTCAAAGCGCTGCCGATGGTTTTCGTTCCCAAAAGGCTGCCGTCCAAATAGCCCGACTCACTGACATTGCCATCATACAGCGCTTCGCAAAGGTGCGCATGCGTATCAACCGACGGGGTGCTGAACGTGTTGTCGCCACCGCTATACACGGCTGGCAGATAGTATAGCCCGCTATTTCCAATGGTAACGTCAAACAAGTTGCCGGCCGTCGTGCTGCCCCAGGACAAAAGAATCTGGCCACCTGAAGGACGAACCATGACGGTAAATACACTCCGCGAAGCGCTGCCCGATATTGAAAAAGCGCCGGCGGTCTGTAGTCCGATGTTGGCATTGTTGGTAAAATGGATTGTTCCCTTGCCGTTTAATCCGGAGGAATTATATGTGGGTGGATTGGCAGGATCGTAAGGAGTTACCGAATTTCCGTTTCCACTACCATCAGGCACAGAACTGACAGCGGCGCCGTTCGCCAGGCCCAAAGCAGATGCGTCCAACTGATATGCCAAGCTCCCCGCGTAAGGAACCGTCGGCGTCGGCTGGAGTTGAAGCGTGCCATTGGTGACCGTGGTCGAACCGGCATAGATGTTGGTTCCACCCAGGACCAGAGTGCCCGAACCGGCTTTGACCACGCTCAAGGTTCCGCCATTCGCTGCATTGTCCCTTATGTTGCCCTCGTAATAACCTGCGCCGGTGCCCAGTGTTCCGCCAATCGTAAGAATGGATGCCACCGTTCCACCGTTGGTAACCACACCTGCCAAGCCCGCCAAAGAACCGATTGTCTCATTGGTTCTCAAATCAAAGGTGCCGACATTGACCGTCACCGGTGCGCCGTCGTAAATCTGGTCGCCGCCAATTCCGGTCACCTGCACCGTGCCCCCGCGAACCGTCAACCCGTTACCACCGATGCAATGAATGCTGGCGCTCGATTGACGATTGAGCGAAAGCGTGGCACCCGCAGCAACCGCAGCTCCAAAATTGCCATCATCGGCCTCCGCCGAATTATTACCCAGATATAAAATGCCAGCCGTCGCGCTTGAGTTTTCAAAGAGAACCGCGCCGGTGCCAATGCTTTTCCATTGATTCTTGGTGAAGATGGAATATCCGTTCAAATCCACCGCGCCGGTAACCCCGTTATTGATTTGGAAAGAGCGGTTGACGCTAATGGCTGAACCAGCCGCTATGCTCGCCTCAAATTGCAATGTGCTGTTTCCGGCAAAATTGAACTGGTTGGTTGGCGCGGACGGAGTCGCCCCCAGATTCGGTCCCTGTGAAATCCCAATGGTGCCCGCAATATTTGTGATGCCGCCCGTGAAGGTGTTGGCAGCAGTCAGATTTATGAGTCCCGAAAAGCTGCTGCTAATGTTAATGGCCTTGCTGCCACTGATAATGCCGGAGAGAGTCAAGGTATTACCCGCACCGTTGTTGACTGTCAGATTATCACCCAAGGCGAAGGCAGTGGAAATTGTGTCACCCTTGCTCGTGGAAACCTGGTTCAACTGCGCACCGTTGCCGCTATTATTAAAGGTCAGCGAGCCGCCGGTGTTGGTAAGGTTGTAGGCTGCGGAATTGTCCGCGTCGCCGATGTTCAAAGTGCCCAGAGTGACAGCGGCGTTATTTGTAACGATCCGCGCAGCCGTAATGTTATAGGTCAGGCCAACCACATCCCCGGCGGTGGTTCCCGGCACCGCCGCTGGAGACCAGTTACCGGCGGTGTTCCAACTGCCTCCGGCATCAACATTCCAGTTGCCGCCGGCCGCCCCGGCGTTTTGACCTTGGGTTAAAAGGAACATCACTGCGACCGGAGCTGTAAAAATCAAGGGCTTGATGGTTCTTTTCATGGAAATTTTGTCAATGCTGTTCTTTGCACATGCTGGTTTCTTTAAATCTAACAGGCCGTGACATGCTCGACATCACTCTTTCGGGTAGTATCCAAAAAGTTTTACCAACAGTGATAACGGTGCTCCAAATGACCGGTTACAATTTGGTTCTTAAAGCGTTGAACCTCGGCGCTTCTAACAAAATAAGATTCAACCGGGCGGTCGAGTAGCGGTTGGGCCGCCCATAAATCTGTGAAGTGTCAAATGTCAATGGCTGTTGACGCTACTGCAATTGAATGATTCCCCGTTGCAGCGCTATCGTGACGGCCTCAGTGCGATCAGCCACATGCAGCTTGCCAAGAATATTCTTTAAGTGGTGCTTGACGGTGTTTTCGCTGATTTCAAGCACATCACCAATCTCCTTATTTGCCAGCCCTTTGGCCATCTTTTGCAGCACCTCCAATTCGCGTGGCGTGAGATCTTCGAACAGTTTTCGGGAAGTCAGGCGGGCCGAGATTTCCTGTGGAATCCATTTCTGCCCGGCTGCCACGGCGCGCAAGGCGGGAACCAGTTGCTCACCGGTGGAATTTTTCAACACATAGCCTTGGGCGCCGGCTTCGATGGCGCGATGAATATCTGTGTCACCGTCATGGGTTGTAAGCATCAAGATGCGGGCGTCGGGATGTTTGCTCCGGATTTGCGTCGTCGCCGCAATCCCATCCTTGATGGGCATGCGCACGTCCATCAGCACCAGGTCTGGATCAAGCTTCTCGAACATTTCCACGGCCTGGATTCCGTCGGCAGCCTGGCCAACCACCTCCATGTCGGACTCAAAGCCTACCAAGCCGATCAGGCCCATCCGCACAATGTAATGATCATCGGCGACGAGGATTCGGATTAATTTTTCCTTTCTCATCGAGCAACCTCCGGCTCGGTGTTTTCACCTGGCTGGCTACGCTGTTCGACGCCAATCTGAACCGTCACGATTGTTCCCGCACCCGGTTCAGTCTTGACGGCAAGTGCAGCACCCAGCCGCTTTGTTCTTTCAGTAATGCCCAGCAGGCCGAAGTGGCCTTCCGTCGGGCCAGCACATTGATTCAGGTCGAACCCGCGTCCATTATCCCGGATTCGCAACGTCACATTATTCGGGCCGTAATCCAGCTCAATCCCTGCTGCGGTCGCTTCCGAATGTTTCATGACATTGGTCATCGCCTCTTGGGCGATCCTTAACAGATTTTCTTCAATGATTTCAGGCAGTGGCCGAACTTGGCCTTTCGTGTTGATTTCAAAATGAATCTTCGAACCTTCCAAAAGTTGCCTGCTGCTGGTTGCCAAGGCACCTGGCAGGTCAAACTGTTCCTGCGTTCGCGAGCGTAAATCCCAGACCGAACGACGCACCTCCATCTGGCTTTGGGACACCAGCTCGTGGGCTAGTTTGAGGTGGTGGTTTGAGGTGTCAGATTTTTCTGCGAACAGCTTCGAAGTGATGTCCAGTTGCAATCGGATTCCCGTGAGGGTTTGCTCCAGGGTGTCATGCAGTTCCTGGGCCATGCGCGTGCGCTCGGATAATACCGCTTTATATTGCAGTTCCGTCTCCTTGCGCGCCGTAATTTGAAATTTTAGCTGGGCCGTGCGTTCCTTGACACGCTCATCGAGGAGGTCGTTTGCTTGCTGCAATTCCGTCTGCGCCTGCTCTTTTTCACGGATCAATTCACGCAGCACAATGTTTCGTTTGATAATCCTCAATGCCCAGATGATTGCCCGCAACCACACCGCGAGCAGGATAACTACGCCAATCAGCATCCGTTGCGGGGTGAGCCAGTCAGGCTTGCGCAAAATCCGCAGATCCCCGGCCGTGGGGAGAAACATTTGAAACGATTGCAACTTCCCGTCCTCCGCAATGTGCATGAAACAGATGCCGTCAACTTCCACCGTGCTGCCGACAGGAATCTGCGCCAGCGCCTGGTTGGGCCCGAGCGCGAACGCTTCCACCGAGAACACAACCCCTCCGCTTTGCAGGGTGAGAATGGTTGTTTGTCCGTCCAGGCCGCCATCCTTCTCGCCGGCACGCCGTTGGTTGCGATCCAGCACCTTCCCCTGAAGCTGGATCAGGTCGGCATGCCGGTAGCCAGCCTGCAGTTCCCCAATGGTCGCCGGCTTCGGCTCCACTTTCTGAATCGGTTCTTTGGTCTTCCGAAAGACCGCGTCCTGGAGGACGGGCAGAGATTGCTCAAAATCCCAAAAGCCAACCGCCTCGACCACTTCGCCGGGTGTGAAGACTGCGAGTTGGCTGCTTTTAACCTGCAAGCCACCGGTGGCATCCCGGAGAAAGACATCTTCCCCCGGTCGCTGGTAGGTCACAGCTCCCCTGACATGCACCCGCTTGCCCAACTCGCGACCGCTGCCAAATTGTCCGAGGCTGTTTAGCGGCAGCACTGGTTCACTGAAGGGTTCGGATGGATCGGTTTTTTCAACGATGAAATCTGACTGGAATGGAACATGAAGAACTACCCTGATCAATTGCCGGAGTTGGCCGCTGAAAACAGCGGAAGCGGTGCCCCGTAGTCGCACGCTGGCACCGACGAGCTTTTGTGGGTCTTTGTCTTTAAGCGGTGGAACATTCACCTTCAAACGATGACCACCGGATATGACTTCAAACGCCCACACCGGCTTCTCCCCAACAACGGATCGGACAGTCCCCGATATTTCGACGCGCTGCCCATCTTCAATTCCCGCCATCAACTGTTCGATGGACACGGGTTTTGCAACCGGCAGTGGAGCGGTTCCTAGTTTAACCCAGTGTGCGTAGCTGATGAATGGAGCATAGCCTCCCGGATGGCTGATCCCGGTAATTTCCACAAAATCACCCGGCGTTGGCTGCGGCTGGTTGCTGGACTCCGCGAAAATGCCCGCCGTGGCGTCCTGGGCAAAAAACGCCCTTCCCCATTGCGGCTCCGCTGCCGTGACCACACCGTGAATGGACACATCCCGTCCCCAGGCCCGTTCTCCAGGGAGTGAAAGAACGTCAATTGCGTTGGTCAACACCTCGGCGCGAACCTGTTGGGGAACGGCGACCCGGATCCATACGCTGGCAACCAGGAAAAAAACAAAAAAGCTTTTGAGCGGCCTTCCAAATGCCGACGCCCCGATGACAACTGGCTCGCATCGCAATGTTCGAATGGTTTTCAAAGGTTGACCATGCAACCTTAATGCATAAGGTAATTAAACCCAAGTCCCAAACCCAGCCAATGATTTTTACACAATTCCAACAGGTCATATTCAAATGCTAAAACACATATATTGCATACAAATCGTGTCCCGCCGCCGGCTTTCCGGCATTTTCAGAGGGTTCCCGAACAATTATTTGCCGGC